>CAXHHS010001209.1:0-2091 GCA_964015645.1 uncultured bacterium | reverse complement strand
TAAGAGACAGAGCAAAAAGCTCCCGATTTTGTATGGCGGCAGCGTAAAACCGGAAAACGCCGAAGGCCTGCTTTCTCAGCCGGATATCGATGGCGCCCTGGTTGGCGGCGCATGTTTGGAAGCAGCAAGTTTCCATAAAATTATTCAAGCAAGCCAGCGAGTAGGATAATTGGGAAACTGTAAAAATAACCGAATAAACAAATCAGTAGACCATAAAACACAGGATAAAAATTCATGGCAAACCCGTATGGAGCACCGGAAATAGAAGTTCAAGAAGTTGCCGAAAAATTGCAAAATGGGGAAGATTTTGTGATTGTCGATGTTCGGGAAAAGAATGAATTGGCGGTGGTCAGTTTGCCGTTAAAAAACGTCGTATCCGTGCCCGTTAGCGAGATAGCCGCAAAAGGATCGGACGGAATACCGGAAGAAATTCAAAACAAAGATATGGAAATTGTAGCGATGTGCCATCATGGGTTGCGGAGCGCGCAGGTTACTGTTTGGCTTCAGCAACAAGGCTGGAAAAATGTTGCCAGCATGAATGGCGGCATCGATGCCTACGCTAGAAATATCGATCCCTCTATCGGAACCTATTAATAAAGGGTAAAGGTTGCTACGCAGTGGTGGCTACGCCATAGGATAAAGGATGAATTCCGTTTAGCGAACTGTTTGATTTTATCCTTAGCCCTTTATCCTTTCATCACGAAGTGACGACCGTCCCGGTTCGGCCATAAACCGCATCTTCGGATTTGTTGATTGATGTGATGACAACTCGCTTACCGCCTTCTTCCAGAAAATTTATGGCCGCTTGAATTTTCGGCCCCATACTTCCGGCAGGGAATTGGCCTTCCGCGAGATATTTTTTTGCCTCACCAATCGTTACTTTATCGAGAAACAATTGATTTGGCTTCCCGAAATTGATGGCCACTTTTTCCACCCCGGTCAGAATCATCAATTCATCTGCGCCGATGCAATTTCCCAGCAGGGCAGACGCAAGATCTTTATCGATAACGGCATCCAGGCCTTCCAGCCATCCGTTGTCTTCCAGGTAAACCGGAACGCCGCCCCCGCCAGCAGCGATTACCACAACATCGTTTTCAATCAATTGCCGGATAATTTGTTTCTCAACAATATCAATTGGTTTAGGGGAGGGAACCACTCGCCGCCAGCCGCGACCGGCGTCTTCTTTCATAATCCAACCGCGAGTATTCGCCAATTCTTCCGCCCGATCTTTATTATAAAAAGGGCCGATAAATTTCGAAGGATTTTTAAACGCCGGGTCCTTTTTGCTTACCAAAACCTGGGTAATGATACATGCCGCATCGTGTTTTATGTTACGGTCGTGCATTACATTTTGCAGGCACTGTTGAATCATATATCCCATTCCACCTTCGGTATCCGCAACCAATACGCCGAGCGGCAACGTGGGAACCAGGCGCGCAGCCTCTTCCGAGCGGATTAACTCATTACCGACTTGTGGGCCGTTGCCGTGAGTTATAATTATCCGATATCCCATTTGGAGAAGTTCCAGAACGCCCTCGAGGCTTTGGCGAGTATTTACAAACTGCTCATAAATTTCGCCGCGCTGATTTTCCTGGGTTATTGCGTTGCCGCCTAAAGCGATAACGATGGTTTTTTTGTCACTCATCTCAAAAAAACTTCTTCAAAAAATCTTTCAGATCCGGTTTGCCGATCTCTTGCAATTCGTAGGTAACACGCACCGCAGGTTTGTTTAGTTTAACCAGTTTGCGCAAATCGATTGGCGTTCCAATAATCACAACGTCGCAATCGGTATTATTGATCGTTTCCTCAAGATCACGAATTTGCTGATCACCATAGCCCATGGCCGGCAGTAAGGTTCCGATTTCCGGGTAGGCTTCAAAGGTCTCCGTAATTCGGCCAACAGTAAAGGGACGCGGATCGACGATTTCGGCTGCTCCAAATTTTTCGGCGGCGACAATTGCTGCGCCATAGGTCATTTCGCCGTGGGTCAAGGTCGGCCCGTCTTCTACCGCTAAAATCCGTTTGCCTTTGATGAGATGATAATCTTCTACAAAAATCGGGGAAGCGGCATCCACGATGCTTGCTTTGGGG
>CAXHHS010001208.1:0-2102 GCA_964015645.1 uncultured bacterium | reverse complement strand
AAGTAAAACCGGTTTTAAAAGCCGTTCGAAAAGGTGGCGATGAAGCCATTCGAAAATTCACCTGGGATTTTGATGGAGTGGAGTTAACGGATTTTCATGTAAGTGAATGCGAAATTCAGCAAGCGGTTGAAGCTGTCGAGCCGGAATTAAAATCCGCCATCGAAGCAGCACGCTTCAACATCGCCAAATTTCACCAGGCGCAATTTGAGCAAAGTGAGAGAATCGAAACGATGCCCGGCGTTACCTGCTGGCGTAAAAGCGTTCCGATTGAAACCATCGGTTTATACATTCCCGGCGGTACATCCCCGTTGTTTTCCACTGTTCTAATGTTGGGTGTTCCTGCCAGTATTGCCGGTTGCCAAAAAGTTATTCTCTGTACGCCGCCGAATAAAAACGGCGATGTTCATCCGGCAATTCTTTATACTGCGAACCTGGTGGGTGTGCATCAAATTTTTAAGATTGGTGGAGCACAGGCAATTGCGGCAATGGCTTACGGAACGCAAACCGTGCCGCAAGTGCATAAAATCTTCGGCCCGGGAAATCAATATGTTACCGCTGCAAAACAATTGCTGAGCAAAGACGGCGTGGCGATTGATCTACCCGCCGGCCCCTCGGAAGTGGCGGTAGTAGCAGATGCTTCCGCTGATGCCGAATTTGTCGCCGCCGATTTACTCTCGCAAGCCGAGCACGGCAGCGATAGCCAGGTATTGCTGGCAACGGACAGCAGATCACTTTTAAATTCCGTAAAAGATTCTGTAATAAAACAGTTAGCAAAACTACCGCGACGAGAAATCGCCGAAGCCGCTTTGCAAAACAGCAAGCTGATTCTTTTAAAAAACTTAGGTGAAGCAATGGCGCTCATTAACGCTTACGCCCCGGAGCACTTGATTTTGATGGTAGAAAATCCAGAAACATTGGCGGAGAAAGTCACCAACGCCGGATCGGTATTTCTGGGAAAATTCAGCCCGGAATCGGCCGGAGATTATGCCTCCGGCACTAATCACACGCTGCCGACCAATGGATATGCAACCGCTTACAGCGGCGTTTCGCTCGATAGTTTTGTCAAAAAAATTACCTTTCAGAAAATCACGAAAGCCGGTTTACAAAATATTGGCCCGCTCGTAGAAAAAATGGCGGAAGCCGAAGGCCTTGAAGCGCACAAACAAGCAATTCGAATTCGATTGGAAAAATTGCTACGTAACCTTTTTTAGGTAGGATTTAAAGGATAAAAAGGATGAATACTGATAAATAGGATTTTAATATTATCCGGTTAATCCTGTCTAAAGAAAAAATCCTGAATAGAAATCAGGAGTTTTTAGTTAATGGATCTAAAATCACTGGTCAGAAAAAACGTTTGGGAGTTGCAACCGTATTCTTCCGCGCGGGATGAATACTCCGGCAGAGAAGGCATTTTTTTGGATGCCAACGAAAACAGTTTCGGCTCCGTTGCAAATTCAAAATTGAACCGCTATCCCGACCCGCAACAATCGAAATTAAAACAAAAGATTGCTAGGATCAAATCGGTAACGCCGGAGCAAATTTTTTTGGGCAACGGCAGCGATGAGCCAATAGACCTCCTAATCCGCGCTTTTTGTGAACCCCAAAAAGACCATGTTATGATTTTACCGCCGACATACGGCATGTATAACGTCTGCGCAAATGTAAATGATGTTCCGGTTGTGAAAGTGCCACTCACACCGGATTTCCAAATTGATGTTGAAGCGGTAATGAGCCAGGTAAGCTCCCGGGTTAAACTCATTTTTCTTTGCTCTCCCAATAACCCCACTGGTAATTGTCTAGCGGAAAATGATATCAAAACGATTCTGCAAAATTTTACCGGAATCGTTGTGTTAGACGAAGCATATATCGATTTTGCACCGGATAAAAGCTGGCTGCCGCAGTTGGCGCAATTCGAGAACCTGGTGATTTTGCAAACCTTTTCCAAAGCCTGGGGCATGGCCGGTTCGCGTCTCGGCATGGCATTCGCAAATCCGGAGATAATCGAGATTCTTAACAAAATTAAATATCCTTATAACATCAACAGCGTTACCCAGGAAATTGCTTTGAAGGCGTTGGAGAATATCGACGCCAAAAATCAAATG
>CAXHHS010001207.1:0-2105 GCA_964015645.1 uncultured bacterium | reverse complement strand
ATGTTAAAATGAATGCCGGTTATTTCTCCCAGGTAGGAGGCTGACATGCCGGTTTTCTCTGCCAGCGCTGTTACGCCAAAATCCAGATTGTGATAATTTTTTTGGATGACGGATTTAATTTTTGCACAATTGAAATTATTCTTCACCATACAATGCGGATTGCCTTCGATTAAAACTTGCGTGTAAGATATTGTTTTTACTTAAGAAAATGGAATTAAGTATTAGCTGCTAAAAATGAAGAAAAAACGAAGTGTCTAAGAAGCTGATTTCTAGAAGGTTCTTGGGTTATCTGTTATGCTCTCCCGGGATTATTTAATTTAAAATTAGCACCTATTTTTATAGAGAGTCATTGTATCGTTATATGTACTCACTTCCGGTTATTTTTTGCAAAACAATTGCAATTCGATGTTTAGTCACCGTTGCTAATTTCCAACTTGGAAAAACCGCTATTTGCAATTCCGGCTCTCCTTGCTTATTTTCTTCCGCACAAAAAACAAGGTCTTTGAGTATGAAATACTTTCTAACCGGTGCAACCGGGTTCGTGGGCAGTTGGGTAGCGAAACAATTGGTAGATAAAGATGAAGAAGTCGCCTGCCTGGTACGGAAAACCAGCAATTTGCGATGGCTGAAGGATTTACCGGTAGAATACCATTACGGTTCTTTGAATGATCCCGAAAGCCTTAAAGCGGGCATTAAAACTGCCGATTATGTGTTGCATATCGGCGGCGTTACCAAAGCGCTGACGATCGACGAATTTTATAAAGGCAATGTGGAAGCCACTCGCAATATTTTGGACGTTGTTATGGCGGTTAATCCCGGTTTAAAAAAATTTGTGTATGTTAGCAGCCAGGCCGCCGCCGGGCCATCGCCGCCCAATCCTGGTAAGGCAATGGATGAAACCGCTGCCATGCAGCCGCTAACTGATTACGGCACTAGCAAACTGCAAGGCGAGGAGGTTGTTTTAGCGTTTATGCCTGACCTGCCGATAACAATTCTCCGCCCGCCAACCGTCTACGGCCCGCGCGATACCGACGTGTTCGAAGTTTTCAAAAACGTAAAAAACCGCGTAAATTTAAAAATTGGCTCGCACGACCCGGTTGTCAGTATCATCCATGTGTACGATTTGGCACGCGGCATTATTCATGCGGCGGAGCATCCCAAATCAAACGGGGAAGTATATTTCATCGCTAATAAGAAACCTTGTGTCTGGTCGGAAGTCATCGATATTCTGCAAGCACTGATGGATCGCAAAGTGGTAAACATTCCGGTACCGTACCCGGTTGCTTACGGGTTTGGGGGCGTTGTGGAGTTTTTCTCCAAATTGAATGGCAAACCGAGCATCCTGAACCGCCAAAAAATGCGAGAAGTGAATGCCGGCTATTGGGTTATTTCCAGCCAAAAAATCAAAGAACAGCTCGACTTTTCCTGCGAAATTAGCCTGCGGGATGGGTTTAAAAATTCGCTGGAATGGTATCAAAATGAAAGATGGCTTTAGGCTTTCGCCTGTTTTTATTCGCTCAAAAATTAGTTGTTTTTATTACATTGAGAGAATGCTTTCGGACATTTAATTTTTTGGAACTGCCTTAATTCTACTTTAAGAAGTTGTCTAACTTCTTGTTTTTGTCGTAGACCCGCTTACGCGGTAAGCCCCTCTCCTGATAGGAGAGGGGTTTGGGGTGAGGTTGAAAGTTGGCAAAAAGCATACAATCAGATGTAATCTCTACTTATTTGCGCTTTTTGACCTCACCCCCGGCCCCTCTCCTATCAGGAGAGGGGAGCTTAAGTCTCTAATTTATAGATTCTTATCCAAATTCTTAAAGTAGAATTAAGTGTAGTACAAAATTCCATTTTGCAATAAAATGATCAGGAAAGGAACGCAGCAATGGCATTGACGCCGGATGAGGAAAAAAAACTCCGCGAGCAAATTCGTTCGGAATTATCAAAGCGGGAAACGCGAATTAGGCAGAACGACGAAAAGGAACAATCCGAGCGCCTGACGCAATTGGAAGCGCGCTTGCGACAGCAAATTATAGAAGAAGAGGAAGAAAAGTTTTTTACCGAACGCGGCTATGTAAAACACACCAATCGTCATGGCGGCGTAGAAT
>CAXHHS010001206.1:0-2106 GCA_964015645.1 uncultured bacterium | reverse complement strand
ACTCCGCTCAGGGTGACTTTTGCGCACATTTTTGCTTAACTTAATGACATTGAGTGGCGAGTTTCCAAACAGCCTTTAGAATTTCGAATCCAAAAAATATGGCAGCATTTGGCGCCAGGTCGGCCAATCATGGCCCATATCGTGTCCCCATAAATCCAGGGTGTGAGGAACGCCTTTTTGGTTCAGGATTTTGGATAGTTGGGTCGAGGCACCGGGATCCTCGTAAGATCCCTGCCCGGTTGTGATGATGATATTACTGCCTTTCGCGCGCATCTGGTTCAGCATGTTTTCATCGTCCCAGCGCGGTAAATAATCTACCGGCGAATTGAAGTAGCAATTCTCATCAAAGTAACCCTTGCTGTAAGATTTCAAATCATAGCTGCCGCTCATGGCAATGGTGCCGGCAAACAAATCCGGGCGGCGGAAAAATGTATTGGCACAATGCAATGCGCCTAACGATGCACCGGTCGTAATGATTGGCACTTCCCCCTTGCATTGGTCAAAAATAAACGGCGCCACTTCTTGAACGATGTATTCATTATACTGCTGATGGCGCATCGCTTTATCCGCCGGGTGCATGTGATCGTTTAACCAGCTTTCGTTATTGATGCTGTTGATTGAAAATGCTTTGCACTTTCCACCTTCTACCATTGGTTTAATCGCTTCAATTAAATGAAAACGTTCGTATTCCAAATAATCCGCTGCTGCGGTTGGGAACATAAGCAATGCAAACCCATAATGGCCGTAAACGGCAATTTCCATATCCTTGTTTAGATTTGGGCTCCACCATTTGTGAATTTCTCTGTTCATAATCAGGTCTCCTTTATATTTTTATTATTTTGAATTCTAAATGTAGTAAGAAAGATTAAAGTGCTGGCAAAAAGCCGAAATGAAAGGAACTTCACCGGCTCAAGTTAGGCGAATCTGGCTGGTCTTTAATCTCCGTTTGCTGAGAAAAGGCGATCAAGTTTTACGAAAATAAGATGGTAAAATCAAGCCTAATTTAAAAAACTCGCAGGAAAAACATCGACGAATTTTTTAAAAGAAATAAGTATAAGGTTGAAACATTTTTATTCAATCCGTAAATTGGGCACGCTTTCCCCGGAGAAAAGGGCTTGAGTGGCTTGAACCTTCCGGAGGTTCAAGTACAATATATTGATTACGCTTTATTAGTATTATGCTGCCTATTGAATTTCAAGCTTAGCCTAAAACCTCCGGGAGGTTCACAAGCATCAGGAAATTCGTTCTACTTATACATCCAACCTCTAAAGGCAGGGCAAATGCCCTGGAAAAACCAGGAGTGATTTATGAATATTCATGAGTATCAAGCAAAGGATGTGTTGCAACGCTTTGGGGTGGCCGTTCCGCGCGGTGAAGTGGCCTTTTCTGCGGAAGAAGCGGAGACTGTTGCCCGCAAATTGGGCGGTGATATTTTTGTGGTAAAAGCACAAATCCACGCTGGCGGTCGCGGTAAAGGCGGTGGGGTAAAATTAGCAAAAAGTCCGCAAGAAGTGCGGGAAATTGCCGCTAAAATGATTGGAATGAATTTGGTTACCCACCAGACCGGCTCGGAAGGTAAAGAGGTGCACAAAGTACTAGTGGCTGAAGGCGTTGATATCGAACGCGAATTGTATCTCGGTATTGTGCTCGACCGCTCGGTCTCAAAGCTGGTGATTATGGCGTCTACGGAAGGCGGCGTGGAAATCGAAAAAGTTGCCGAAGAAACCCCGGAAAAAATTTATAAAGAATATGTGAACCCGGAATCCGGCCTTCAGCCTTTCCAGGCGCGGCGAATTGCCTTCAATCTTGGGTTGGAAGGTACACAGATCAGACATGCCACGAAATTTATTATCGGTCTTTACAAAGCGTTTACCGGAACTGATGCTTCCCTGGCGGAAATTAATCCGCTGGTGGTCACGACTTCCGGAGAAGTTGTCGCGCTGGATGCAAAGATCGGGTTTGATGATAACGCATTTTATCGCCATAAAGATATCGCAGAATTGCGCGACACCAGCGAAGAAGATCCTTTGGAAGTTCGGGCATCTGAACACGATTTAAACTGTCTCTTATACACATCTGACGCTGCCGACGAGCTTCTTGGTGTAG
>CAXHHS010001205.1:0-2111 GCA_964015645.1 uncultured bacterium | reverse complement strand
CTCCTTGCCACCCTCCGCTGGATGTGCCCACTCGGCATGTGGAATCCGGCGACACAATTTTTGATATGATCCGCTTCGTAAAACCGAAAGTGAAAATTGTTGGCACTGGTTGGGTTGCCAGCGCCGGGGCGTTAATTTTTGTCGCCGCGGATAAAGAAAATCGCATGTGCTTGCCGAACACCCGGTTTTTGCTGCACCAGCCCAGCGGCGGCGTAATGGGACAGGCCACGGATATTGGCATCGAAGCGAAAGAAATCGTTAAAATGCGCGCGCGCCTCAACCAAATTTTTGCCGATGCAACCGGCCAGCCAATGGAAGTCATCGAAAAGCAAACCGATCGTAATTTCTGGATGACTGCTCAGGAAGCCATCGAGTACGGTCTGGTCGGCAAAATCATCAACTTCGAAACGGAAGTATAATTTGAATTTAAATAGATTCTCTCAAAAAAATGGAGAGCGTTTTGCCTCTCCATTTTTTGTTTAACAAATCTTTAATCCTCCCTTTATTTATTTATATGATATTGTTATATATACGAGTATAAGTTTCAAGAAATGTGTTGGTTTTAGCTGGTTATTTCTTTCCGGGAATTATATTCATCCAGGTAAATGAATTCGGGAAACCGGTGTATGATTTACAGCTTAGAAAAAGAATTTGCCCTCCAAATGGATATCGATGATCCGTTAAACGGTTTTCGGGATCGATTCCACATTCCGAAGCAAAAAAACGGCGAAGAAACGATATACCTCTGCGGAAACTCGCTGGGCTTACAACCCAAGACAGCACGAAAATTTGTAGAGCAGGAATTAGAGGATTGGGAGAACCTGGGCGTCGAAGGCCATTTTGACGCTCGAAATCCCTGGATGCCATATCACGAACTTTTAGCGAAAAATACTGCCCGCCTGGTTGGTGCAATGCCTGCGGAAGTGGTAACAATGAATTCCCTGACTGTCAATTTGCATTTGTTGATGGTTTCGTTTTACCGCCCCACGCCTTTCCGTTATAAAATTTTGATTGAGGCCAATGCTTTTCCCTCCGATCAATACGCGGTAAAATCACAGCTTCGATATCATGGATATGATCCGCAAGATGCGTTAATAGAACTGTGTTTGCGCAAGGGGGAATTGGCTCATCGGCCAGAAGATATCGAAGCGTTGATCGAAAGGGAAGGGGAGGGGATCGCTTTAATTTTAATCGGTGGTGTTAATTATTATACCGGCCAGGCGTTTGATATGCAACGAATAACGGAAGCCGGGCACAAAAAAGGCTGTATCGTCGGATTCGATTTGGCGCACGCTGCCGGAAACCTGGAATTACAACTCCACGATTGGAATGTCGATTTTGCGGCCTGGTGCAGCTATAAATATTTGAATTCCGGCCCCGGCGGCATTGCCGGTGTTTTTGTGCATCAGAGACACGCCGATAACCCTCAACTGCCGCGGTTTTCCGGATGGTGGGGGCATGATAAAGAAACTCGTTTTTTGATGGGGCCGGATTTTCAGCACATCAAGGGCGCTGAAGGTTGGCAATTGAGCAATCCGTCAATTCTCTCGTTGGCTGCGCTCCGCGCCTCACTGGAAATTTTTGATGAAGCCGGAATAAAAAACCTGTGCCAGAAAAGTCGCTTGTTAACCGGGTACCTGGAATTTTTGGTCGATCAAATTGGCATGGATACAATTACGACTATTACCCCTCGAAACGAAAGTGAACGCGGTTGCCAGCTATCGTTAGTCGTTAAAAGAAATGGTCGGCGGGTTTATCAAAAGTTGTCCGCCGCTGGTGTCATTTGCGATTGGCGGGAACCGGATGTTATCCGTGTTGCACCAGTGCCGCTGTATAATTCGTTTACGGATGTGTATCGATTTTGGGAAATTCTTAAAAAGTTAAAGAATGAAGGTTAAAGGATAAAATTTTTGACTTGAGGCTGTTGGGCACTTTTATCCTTTAACCAACCTTAAGTCTTCACCCACAGGAAATAAAAGATGAAACAGCAAAACGTACTCATCACCGGAGCAGGATTAGCCGGGTCGTTGCTGGCAATTTATCTGGCGAAAAAAGGGTTTAGGGTAGACGTTTACGAGCTGGGTCTTATACACATCTCCGAGCCCACGATA
>CAXHHS010001204.1:0-2114 GCA_964015645.1 uncultured bacterium | reverse complement strand
CCCCCCCACGTACGCCCCCCGCTCGGAAAAAAATACGGCCCGGCTACAGGATCTCCCTGAGGAGTTAACCACATCGATATGAAAGATTTGGAAAAAACAAGCCGAACACCGCCGGTTGCAATCGGTGGCGTTGGTGGCAGCGGTACCAGGCTTGTTGCTCGAATATTAATGGAATTGGGATTCGAAATGGGCAACGATCTGAATATACCCAATGACAATCTTTTATTTACCTTTCTTTTCAAACGGTTTGAAGTTCTTTCGATTACTGATGATGAGTTCGAGGCGTTGTTAAAAATTTTTATCAAGACAATGTTTGGCGATCAAATCGATGCAACCGAGTTGGCAAAGATAAACCATATTGCGGAATCCCATAAAAATGTTTTCCCGGGTCGATGGATAAAAAACCGCTTGAGCGCTTTTGCTGCTTCGGGAAGTACGGCGACTGATGTAAAAAATTGGGGATGGAAAGAACCGAACACTCATATTGTGATAGACCGTTTGCAGCGATTTTTACCAAACATGAAATATATCCACGTGGTGCGAAATGGCCTGGATATAGCGCATAGCAAAAATCAAGCGCAACCGGGATTATGGGGCCAGCATTTCCTGGGAACGGCGTATAATGGCTCGCCAAATTATTCCCTGAAATACTGGTGCCATGCCCATCGGCGTGTATTGGCGCTGGCAGAATCAATGAGAGATCGTTTGCTGTGGGTGAAATTCGATGATCTCTGCCTGGAACCGGAAAAGGGGATTAAACAAATTTTGGAATTTTTGAATATTGAGATTACATGTAATCGTTTCGAAACACTCGTAAGGCTTATAAACGTTCCCCAATCAATCGGGCGGTTTAAAAAATACGGCACGGATATTTTTGATCCGGCAGATGTAGGTTTTGTGCGCCGCCTGGGATTTGATACAACTGTCGATTGATCTTTGCACTTACTTCGAGAATGAGGACGGTTTAGAAAATGCAAAAAAATAATACTAAAGACCCCATCGCCATTATCGGCATTGGCTGCCGTTTTCCGAAAGCGAATACTGCGACTGAATTTTGGCAGCTTTTGAAAAACGGAAAAAGCGGTATCACCGAAATTCCACGGGATCGCTTCGATAAAGACGAATATTACGACGCCCGCCCCGGCACACCGGGAAAAATAATGAGCTGCTATGGCGGGTTTGTCGATGAGATTGATAAGTTCGACGCCGTTTTTTTTAACATGTCGCCGCGGGAAGCAATCCGGCTTGATCCCCAGCAGCGGATGCTCCTGGAGGCAAGTTGGGAAGCCCTTGCCGATGCCGGGCAGGATGTCAATCATTTAAAACACAGCGCCACCGGCGTTTATGTAGGGATGGCCACCAGCGATTACGAAATTCTCCTGTTCAGCGATCCCAATCGCAGCGATTCATACATGATTACCGGCAGTTTGCGATTTACCGCCGGGGGGCGCTTATCGAATTTTTATGGCTTTAACGGGCCGAGTTTTACGGTAGATACAGCCTGTTCCTCATCGTTAATTGCGGCGCACCTGGCCTGCCAGGCAATTTGGAACCGGGAATGCGAAATGGCGCTGGTTGGCGGCGTGAATGCCATCCTTTCCCCGCACATGACCATCGGATTTTCCCAGGCGAAAATCATGGCCCCGGATGGCAAATGTAAATTTGGCGATGCCAGCGCCAACGGTTATGTGCGCAGCGAAGGCGCCGGGGCTATCGTGCTCAAACCCCTCTCAAAGGCATTGGCGGATAATGACCCGGTATATGCCTTAGTCCTCGGCAGCAGCACCAATAATGATGGGCAATTGGGGGATTATTTCGGACGCCCGGCAGTCGGCGGCCATGAGGATTTGTTACGAAAGGCGTATGCCAATGCCAATATCGATCCGAAAGATGTCGCCTTTGTAGAGGCGCATGGCACCGGGACCAAAGCCGGTGACCCGGTGGAGATTACCGCCCTCGCTAACATTTTGGGAGAACATCGTCTTGCGGAACGTCCGCTGCTGCTTGGTTCCGTAAAAACCAATATCGGCCATAGCGAAGGCGCTGCCGGCATCGCCGGTTTGATCAAAGCGGCAATGGCGCTAAAATACAGGCAATTGCCGCCCTCGTTGCAT
>CAXHHS010001203.1:0-2119 GCA_964015645.1 uncultured bacterium | reverse complement strand
GAGCGAAAGTCGGGACCGGTTTTTCCAACTGTTTTTCCCGCAGTATCGCCTGTGCCCGTTGGGTTAGTTTCAATAAAATCGGGCCATTGGCGTGCAGCCGTTTATCAGCCATTAAATTTTTGATATACGCCTTTGCCAGTACCGCCTCTTTTCGCCGGCGGATGATGGTTTCGACATAATGCTGCCGTTCCGCAAAACCGCTTTCGGTGAGAATTAGATTTTCTTTGCGATCCACCAATTGCAACAGGTGATACCCGGCTTCGGATTTAACCGGTGCAGATGTTTGCAGGTGATTTAAACCATAAGCAGCGGCTTCCAAACGTTCATCAAGCTCTCCCCATTTAAATTCTTTAACTGCTAAGATATGTTGCAATTCCCTTTCGGATTTTGCAGTTTCCAAAGCAACCTGTTCAAAGGAATCCCCGCTGAGAATCCGTTGATAAACACCGTAAGCCGCTTCCCCCGATTGAAAAAGTAACTGGCGCAACAACAAGCGCTGGTTCAGCAAAACATACGCTTCGCGAACTTCCGCTTCCTGAACCTCAACCTGGCCGCTGACAACTTGTTTGTATAATTCTCGAATTGTTTCCTGTTTTTCATACCATTTCAGCAACCGCTGCACGTCATCTTTCTGATGTAGATTTCTTTCCAATCCGGCAATGGCCAACAGCTTTTTATCGGCCATCTTGTGGAGATAATCTTCCTTTTTCAAAGTGATGTTATTATTAGTCCGTTTTTCTCCCGGCCCGGCTAATTCGTATGCAATTTGGAAATCAAGAGCAGTGATTTTTTGGTTGCCAATTTCTGCAATGACCGTTTGATCCGTGACGGCATGATCACTGCAGGAAAGCAAGGATACTAAAAAGGCCAATAAAAAAATCAAGCGGGAAAAAAAGAAGGTTGAATATCGAAAATTGAAAATTGAAAATTGATTTTTTAGACGAGTTTTCAACAGGATAATTTGAAGATGGTTCCGGGAAAAAATAGAAAATAAATTCCTGTAAATCATGTCGATCCTGTCAAAAAATCCGAATTCGGCATCATCAAATACTCAATAGGTATTATTCCCACTTAAGTGATTGATAAAATAGGGGATACAAAGTTTCCAGAAAGTTGTCATCGCCTTAAAAATAGATCGTCAGCGAAAATTCCTGGACGTCTTCTAACAATCCGAAATCGCCATAGGCATAATCGAATTGAAAGCGGCTTTGCCCGCCCAATTTGTATTGCAAGCCGGCACCGAGGGTGAGGCCTTCTTCGCTGTTTTCCAAAAAGAGCGTTTTATAGCCGGCCCGCAAAGCGATAAGATCGTTAAACATATATTCCCCACCAACATTAACATACTGATCGTTATCGCTCGGCCCAATGGCATCTACCGCCACGGTTGCACGGTTTTTCTCGGTCTTGAACAGATCCATCGCCACGCCGACCCGGAAACTGAGGGGCAGTTGGAAATCTTCCGTTTGCAAATTGGCAAATACCCGGTCATTGTTGCCAAATTCATCCGGGGCAACATCGAATTCTACCTGGGTATCGATGCCGGAGAGTTTCAAATTACCGCCGAAATTGCTGATGCTAAAACCGAGGATCATATTGTTAAAACCGGTACGAAAGACCGTGCCAAAATCAAGGGCGGCGGTTTTGGCGGTCATGTTAAAAATATTTTCCTGGATGAACTTCCCGGTAAACCCGATGGCAAAGCGGTCGGTAAGATGGCGAGCATACGAGATCCCGATGGCAATATCGCTCGCTCCGAAAAGCTGGCCGGTGCCCTCCGGCTCAAACACGGTGGTCACCTCCATATCCGGCATCGTTACACTGGTTATGCTGGCGCCGAGGGCACCGAAACTTCCCAGGGAAAGGCTTACAGCGGCAAAATCAAAATTGACATCCGCCAGCCACTCGCTATGGGAGAAATAAACCCCATGCTCTTTCAGCGTGGCAATACCGGAAGGGTTCCAGTATAAGGCCGAAACATCATTGGCGAGCGCGACAAAGGCGCCGCCCATCGCTTTTGCGCGTGCCCCAACTTCAATCGACAAAAATGTCGCGGCAGTGATCCCGGTTTCTGTCTCTTATACACATCTCCGAGCCCACGAGACTCCATTGAATCTCGTAT
>CAXHHS010001202.1:0-2122 GCA_964015645.1 uncultured bacterium | reverse complement strand
AGATCTACCCCAAGAAGCTCGTCGGCAGCGTCAGATGTGTATAAGAGACAGTATGCGGTTAGCAGCATTGCCTCGCTGTATTTCTCCGGGAGCAATTCGATCATGTTTCGCAAACTGGCGGCAATTCTTTGCGCAGCCTCGTTCGCTGGTGGAGTTTCATTATCCAAAAGTGTATTAAAGAAGCCGGAGTCGCCATTCTCATCGTGGGCGTAATGATGCTTCCGGCTGCGATAATGATCGGTAATCGCATTTCGCGTGATGGTGTAAATCCAGCTTTGCAGCTTGGATACATCTTTCAGATCATCGATTTTAGCGTGGATTTTGAGGAAAACGTCTTGTAAAATATCATCTGCGGCCATATCATTTTCTACCCGCTTGGCGATAAAACCGCGTAATTTATCATTAAATTCGTTCCATATAGATTCGACTTGTTGGGAAAGCATACCTTCACTCCGATTTTCTCTTGATTAAAAACACTATCAATTTACTTTCTACCTATCGGCAATCAAATATAGAATATAAAAACCAGGCATCCTATTTGGTGATTGCGCGTTATATTCCTGCGAGAAATGGAAATTGCCTTCATCATATTTTCAACGGATTACTGAATCCAACGGATAAAAATTAAAAACATCTGTTGGATTCAGTAATCCGTCGGAGAATCAATCTTAAAGAAAGGAACAGAGAATGAAAGTGAAGTTATTGCAACAACGCAAAGCAAGGTTTATGAATGCGCTAATTAGTTTCTCGCTATCAATATTCATTTTGACCCAACCGGCTTTTAGCCAGGAGCAACAAACCTGGATAGAAAAAAGCAATGAAAATGCCCAGGTTTTGCTAAATGTAATGGCGAAAGCCTTTCCGGAAAGTGCCGGCCGTTGGGGCGTGGAAGGGCTGGATGAAGAAATTCTCGATATAAAACCGGGCTATTTGGAACGCCGCCAAAAAGATTATGAAAATGCTCTAACGCAGCTAAAACAAACGCTGGAAACCGAGCAGCATCAAGCAGTGCAGCAGGATTTGCAAATTATGATTGCGGCAACGGAGCAGAGCCTGGAAGGATTGGCATTAAATCAAAAATATGAACTTCCCTATTTTAATCTTCCCCAGACCATTTTTAACGGTCTCCGCGGGTTATTGGACGATCAAATGCCCGCCGAACGCCGCCCGGCAGCCCTGGTGCGGTTAAAAAAATATACCGGTCTGACGGACGGCTACCAACCACGTACCGAATTCGCAAAATCCCACACCAAAGCCGCTTTTGCAAATACAAATTTAACCGGCCCTTTTAAAGGCGAGATCGAACGTAATTTGGGAAACAGCGACCGGTTTGTGGAAGGCATTGAAAAGCTATTTCAGAAATACGAGATTAATGGTTATGAAAACACCTACCAAGCATTGAAATCACAAATTGCTGATTATAATGAATTTATCAAAATGGAATTGCTGCCGCGCGCCCGGGAAGATTTTCGGCTGCCGTCGGAAATGTATGCCTTTCAGTTAAAACAATTTGGCATCGATATGCCGGTAGAAGAGCTTGCCCGCCGCGCCCGCGTTGCTTACAAAGAACTTCAAAACCAGATGCAGGGGTTAACGCCAATCATCGCAAAAGAAAAAGGATTGGCGGTGAGCGATTATCGCAAACTCATCAAAGCCTTAAAAAAAGAGCAGTTGGTGGGAGAAGATATTCTGCCGTTTTATGAAAAACGCATGAAAAACTTGGAAGAAATCATCGAGCGCGAACAGGTCGTCACACTGCCGGAGCGCGAGATGATTATTCGCCTGGCCAGCGAAGCGGAAAGTGCTGCCTCTCCCGTGCCGCACATGCAACCGCCGCGCTTAATCGGCAATACCGGCGAACGGGGCCAATTTGTGCTGCCGTTGAAATTCCCCGGGGCGGAAGACGGCAAGGATTCTAAACTCGATGATTTTACCCATGATGCGATTTCCTGGTCTTTGGCAGTGCACGAAGGCCGGCCGGGCCATGAAATGCAATTTGCTTCCATTGTAGAAAAAGGCGTTTCCCAGGCGCGGGTGTTGTTTGCTTTTAACAGTGTTAATGTAGAAGGCTGGGGGCTGTATGTGGAAGCGGAAATGAAACCCTATTTTCCCCCGGAAGGCC
>CAXHHS010001201.1:0-2123 GCA_964015645.1 uncultured bacterium | reverse complement strand
CCAAGAAGCTCGTCGGCAGCGTCAGATGTGTATAAGAGACAGATAATGACCACGACGATTTTGCCGTTCGCGTTAGCGGTTTGCCAGGCGTGGGATTACTTGGCGTCTGCTTCGGCGACGTTCTGGCAATCGATACCCCCAAAGCACAGTCCGGCGAGGAATACAATTGGGCGCAAACGCTCTGGCACGAAATTGCCCATGTAACGGCGGTTGGGGTATCGGATCACAAAGTGCCGCGCTGGTTTACCGAGGGCCTTTCGGTGTACGAAGAAATGTTAGCGCGCCCGCAGTGGAAACGCAAAATGGATCTGCACCTCTATTCCGCGCTCGATAAAGGTAAACTGCTACGTTTCCGCGATATAAACCAGGGATTCACCCGCCCTGAGTTCCCGGGGCAGGTTATTCTCACCTATTATCAATCCGCCCGCTGGATCGAGTTTATCAGCGCGCAATTTGGCTTCGAGGCGATTATCGACCTGCTAATCGCTTTTAAAGAAAATCGAACCCTTGATGAAGCCTTTAAATCCGTTTTAAAAACGGATTTGGATGATCTCGAAAAAACGCTGTTTGAAAAGCTGCAAGCCGAAAGAAATCAATATGATACGGTAATGAAAGATTTACCGCCGCTAATGACTTTCGGAGAAGAGGAAGACATTGAGTTGCTGCGGCAAAAAGCGCAAATCAGCAACCCGTATTTTAGCAGGGTTTACGATGGGTTCAACCGGCTTCAGCAGGATAATTATACGGACGCAGAACGATTATTTCAGGGAGCAATTGAACTATTTCCAAATTACGCTCAATCACCATCGCCATACGAAGGGCTTGCGGCTGTTTATCGTAAACAAAATGATATGGCTAAGTTAAAACATACCCTCACCCGGTATTTAACAGTTTCGGAATATGGAGCGCCGCAAGCCCGCGAGTTAGCGGATATCTTTTTGGCTGAAGGAGATACCAGGCAGGCAATTTTTTATTTAAATCAATCGCTGGAAGTTGCGCCTTACGACATTGACGCGCGGTCTAAATTAGCGAAATTATTCCGGGAACAAAATGAGCTTGATAAGGAAATCGCCGAACGCCAGGCAATCTTAGCCTTAAACCCGGTTGATAAATCCACCGCTTTTTACGAACTGGCATTGAGCTTATATAACAGCGGCCAAAAAACAGCAGCCAAACAACATACCCTACGCTCTTTGGACCTCGCTCCCGGTTTCCGCGAGGCCCAAAAATTGCTGCTTAAATGTGTTGAGGCGCGGAATTGAAAGTGTATAGTGTTTGTTAGGCTTACTTTGGCAGATTGAGCTATACGCTTCGACTCCGCTCAGCGTGACATCGCAGTCATCCTGAGCGGAGTCGAAGGATGTCTCAACTTGCCAAAACAAAGTTGGCGCTCTAATAAATAGCGTAGTTTGTATTTAAAATCTAAGGAGAACTTGTGTCCCAACAAATGGAGAATGTAGAGACTACCCAACAAACCCACATCGAAGAAGCGCTCCTGGAAAAATTACAGGAGGGTAAAGAGAAGATGCTCTGGGAACTTCGCCGCCGGATTATCGGCCAGGATGAGGTTGTTGAACTGGCATTGATTGCACTGTTTGCCGGCGGCCATTGCCTGATTACCGGTGTTCCCGGCCTGGCAAAAACGCTGCTTATCAAATCTTTTGGCGAAATTCTCGACCTTTCTTACAAACGTATCCAATTTACCCCGGATTTAATGCCGGTAGACATCACCGGCATGGATGTGCTGGAAGAAGATCATACCACCGGTAAACGATTTATTCAATTTGTGAAGGGGCCGATTTTCGCCAATATCATTTTAGCGGATGAGATTAACCGGACGCCGCCGAAAACACAGGCGGCCATGTTAGAGGCGATGCAGGAATACCATGTGACCACCGGCGGCAAATTATACGAATTGGAAAAACCGTTTTTCGTGATGGCAACTCAAAACCCCATCGAATTGGAAGGCACCTACCCGCTGCCGGAAGCGCAGTTAGACCGCTTTATGTTTAACATCATCATCGAGTATTTATCGCGAGATGATGAGTTAACCGTGGCGTTAAATACCACTTCCGAAGAAATGGCCCCGTTGAACAAAATTCTCTCCGGCAACGATGTTATTG
>CAXHHS010001200.1:0-2124 GCA_964015645.1 uncultured bacterium | reverse complement strand
GATGCAATGGAGTCTCGTGGGCTCGGAGATGTGTATAAGAGACAGGTTTTGTGATCAAACGCCAGGCCGGGCAATTTGTCCAGGGGATGCCAGGATAAATTTGCCGCGTCATCTTTGGCAATCGCTTTGAGGCGAGTGTTTGGGGGAATGATTCCGCCGTAAACAACCGTAACCGTGTGCCCGCGGGGGTCGCGCCCCGGGTCGCCAAATGCACCTAACTGGCGAAATGGAATATCGCGGATATTGGTTTCTTCAAATAGCTCTCGCCGTGCCGCTGATTCTAATGATTCATCCAAATCTACATAACCGCCGGGCAAAGCCCATTTCCCATGATAAGGGCTTTGCCCTCTCTGGATCAGCAACAATTGATATTTGCCACGAACTTTTCGCAGCAACAATATATCGACTGTTACCATTGGGCGGGGATATTTGTATGTGTAAGATGAAGATGACATGGTTTTGTAACTTTAAGATATTGTGGTTCTTCCGGCGTTTTTGTCACGTAGGTGACCCCCGAACGGTCGGAGGCGGGAATCAAAAATTTAACCGTGATTCGTGTTACGTGGTTTTGTTTACGCAACACTTAACTCTACCTGCCTACTTGCCTACCGCCTACTAACCTACTGCTTACTCAATGTCATTAAGTTAAGCAAAAATGTGCGCAAAAGTCACCCTGGGCGGAGTCGAAGGGTGACGGTTTTAAGCGCGTTCCGCCATGCTTCGACTCCGCTCAGCATGATTAAAAATCCTTAACTTAATGACATTGACTGCTTACTTCCCATCCACAAACACAAACTCTGTCTGCCTGCTAAATTTTACCTGGAACATAATCTTTTCCGGCCTTGTTTTCAAAATTTCCTGGATGTCTTTTTCGAAAGATGACAAATCATCTACCGCCTTTCCGTTAACATGGGTAATAATGCTACCGGACTCCATGCCACCCAATCCGGCAGGAGCGGCTCGATCTACCTGGTAGACATAAACGCCTTTGGTGTTCAGCGGAAAATCGAAGTTGTAGATGATATCGCGGGTCAATTCTCGCACTTCAACTCCCAATTCCGATAACTGGTATTTTGCCGCCAAATCGATTGCCCGGGGGGCGGAGGCAAATTTTACTTTTTTGTCTTTTAGTTTTCCATCTCTAAAAATTTTTATTTTGATTGATGATCCCGGCGGCTGTTGGGTAATCATTTCCCGGAATCGATTTAATTCTTCGTTTTTATCAATATCGATTCCTGTTTCGTTAAATGCAATGATAACGTCTTTTACTTTTAGACCGGCTTTTTCTGCCGGCGATTGGGGATAAATTCGATCGATAACGATGCCGCCATCCGCGGGCACATTCCAGTATAATTTTAACTCCGGCGTTAATGCTTGCATACCGATGCCAAACCAGGATTTTCCCTGGTGGGTTGTTTTTTCCAGCACCGGTGGATTCTCAATCAATTTCGTAAACCACTCGGACGGGGCAATTTCCAAAAACTCGCTGC
The DNA here is from genome assembly GCA_964015645.1 of uncultured bacterium. Taxonomy (GTDB): domain Bacteria; phylum Calditrichota; class Calditrichia; order RBG-13-44-9; family J075; genus CAXHHS01. The sequence goes on along the minus strand of CAXHHS010001200.1, from coordinate 634 downwards.
CAAAATCATCAAATTCATTCGATGGGTTAAAATTAAAATCAAAACTATTTCTTAATGTTACGCCAATGGCCTGGCCGCCTTCGCTAATAATTAGGCCGCCGGCAGAAAGCGCGGAAACGCCGTTTTTTATTAAAAATCGTTTACGGGGAGAGGTGGCAATGGCATTAATTTTATATTCGGAAAAAAGCGATTCAAATTGATACCGTTCGCCCAATAATTCTAACATGTAAATAGTTTGGCCGACTTCAACCGCCCCAGTTTCGTGAAATTGAACATGTGGTAAAGAATCGCTAAGCGCACCGCTAATGCTTACAAATGCAACCTGGGAGCGGTCGTCTTTACCGATAAACTCCGCCGGGTATTCTTTCCCATCATGAGTTTTTACTTTAAATTCAGTCGGTTCGCCGGAAGAAAAAGAACCAACGTCGTTGGACATAATGTCGAGAGACAGCGGATAGACATCGCTATTGACCATCACCAGGCCGTCTTTGCTAACAATAATTCCGATGCGATTCTGTTTTATTTTTATATAAGATCCGATTTGTGCCTGGGAAGCAATATTTTTATAAAACTCCACCCGGCAAATTTTCGGGCGAAATTTTTGAAACACATCCTGGGGGGATTGGGAAAAACC
>CAXHHS010001199.1:0-2128 GCA_964015645.1 uncultured bacterium | reverse complement strand
ATCCCGGGTATAGTGAAATCTTATGCGGATTTAGCGATGATGAGCGAATTAACAGCAATGCCAAAATGCCGAACCCCAATGAAACCGTTTTGGAATATCTCCACCGGCAGCCGGGTTTTGAAGGCCGCGTTGCCGCTTTTGCTTCCTGGGATGTTTTCCCGTTTATCATTAACGAAGGCCGCAGCGGCGTTCCGGTAAACGCCGGATTCCGAATTTCAACCGGTAAAAGCTTGACGGCTAAAGAACAGTTTTTAAATGAGTTACAGCCGCAAATTCCAAGCCCCTGGCATACGGTTCGCTTGGATGCGTTTACCCACCATTACGCTTTCGAATATCTGAAAAAACATCACCCGCGTTGTATCTACATCGCCTATGGCGAAACGGATGATTTTGCCCACGACGGCAAATACGATGCTTATCTAAAATCGGCACAGCAAACCGATGCTTTTATCGCGCAATTGTGGCATTGGGCGCAATCACAGGAAAATTATCGCGATAAAACCACAATGATCATTACAACCGATCATGGACGGGGATTGGGAAATGACTGGAGACACCACGGCAAAAAGATAAATCGATCCGATGAAATTTGGATTGCCGTCATCGGTCCCGATAGCGAAGCGTTGGGCGAGATAAAGTCTCCCGCGCAATATTACCAAAATCAAATCGCCAAAACCGCTGTCGCTTTTTTAGGATTCGATTATCACAACAAGCAGGATGTTGGCGAAGTGGTAAAAACGGCGCTGTATTTAGAGCATAATGATTGATGATATAATCATTATACCCGGAGCTTTAAAAACAAGTTTAAATTCAAGGACAAACTATTTGAAGCAAAACCATATTTTTATATGAGTTGTTTAATTGTTTTGCCCATAATGGTTTTGCCATTTTAAGACTACAGGAATAATAAAAGATGAGCAAAACTCCTGATTTTACCAAAATCGATTTACAATTTAATTCCACCGGCAAAGAAACAGTATTCCAAAAAAGTTGGCAAACCAATGAGCAAATTCCCATAAAATCATTTTATACTACTAAAGATTTGGAAAATGCCGAGCACCTGGATTACACTGCCGGAATTCCACCCTTTTTGCGCGGCCCGTATGCTACTATGTACATTATGCGCCCCTGGACCATTCGCCAATACGCCGGGTTTTCTACTGCCGAGAAAAGCAATGCGTTTTATCGCCGCAATTTGGCTGCCGGGCAAAAAGGGCTTTCCGTAGCCTTCGATCTTGCTACCCATCGCGGCTACGATTCCGATCACCCTCGCGTGATGGGTGATGTGGGAAAAGCCGGGGTGGCGATTGATTCCATCCTGGATATGAAGATTCTCTTCGACGGCATTCCGCTGGATAAAATGTCCGTTTCCATGACAATGAACGGCTCCGTGCTGCCGGTGATGGCCTTTTACATTGTCGCTGCGGAAGAGCAGGGAATAACATTAGAGCAACTCTCCGGAACCATGCAAAACGATATTTTGAAGGAATACATGGTGCGCAACACCTACATTTATCCCCCGGAACATTCCATGCGTATCATCGCCGATTTTTTCGAATTTACCTCCCAACACATGCCGAAGTTTAACAGCATCAGTATCTCCGGCTATCACATGCAAGAGGCCGGCGCCACTGCCGATCTGGAAATGGCCTACACACTGGCCGACGGCCTGGAATACGCCCGCACCGGTTTAAAAGCTGGCATCGCTATTGATGATTTTGCCCCGCGATTGTCTTTTTTCTGGGGCATCGGGATGAACTATTTTATGGAAATTGCTAAAATGCGCGCTGCGCGGGTGCTGTGGGCAAAATTGATCAAACAGTTTAATCCCCAAAACCCCAAATCGATGGCGCTTCGTACCCACAGCCAAACTAGTGGATGGAGTTTAACAGAGCAGGACCCCTTCAACAATGTCATTCGCACCTGTGTGGAGGCGATGGCTGCGGCATTGGGACACACGCAATCGCTACACACAAATTCTTTGGATGAGGCAATTGCGTTACCAACTGATTTTTCCGCCCGCATTGCTCGCAACACCCAGCTATTTTTGCAGGAAGAAACCGGTATTTGTAGTGTGATTGATCCCTGGGGTGGTTCGTATTATGTGGAATCGCTGACGCATGAATTA
>CAXHHS010001198.1:0-2132 GCA_964015645.1 uncultured bacterium | reverse complement strand
CATACGCGATGCAATGGAGTCTCGTGGGCGCGGAGATGTGTATAAGAGACAGCGCTATGATACTGCAACCGGCGGGTGTGCAAATCCGCGATATTTTTTAACAAATAATGTTTATCAGGATGGTTTTCGTATCCTTGCTGGTAAACGTCGATGGCTTCATCGTAAAGCCGGTTGGATGCCAATATATTTGCAAGAATGGAATAAACACCCACATTTGCAGAATGTCTTTTAATAGCATTTTCCCAGGCAAGTTTTGCTTTTTCTTTATCGCCGGATTTATATAACACATCGCCAAAATCAATTTCATAACGCGGATTTCGCTGATCCTTGGCTTGTTGCTGCTCAATCAACTGGCGTGCCATATCCATATTGTTTAATTTTAGATAGGACTCCAGCAGCGACCGGTAATACTTTACGCTGCCGGCATTGTTACGATAGAGAGACTCCAAAATGCGAACGGCGTTTTCATGCTGATTACTGCGCTGGTAGCGTTGCGCCACCCGAAATTGATGATTCTCCCGTGCTTTTTTTTGCGCCTCTTTATCCTGCTGGCTGGTTTGCGCAAAAAGAGATGAAGCACAGAGAATAAAAATGAAAGAAAGTATCGATTTATAGGAAAAAGATTGCAATTGGTTTCCTCGCCTAATTTATGTTGCAAAAACTCAAGATGGTTATAATAATCGACCGCAAGCAAACTGTTGTGTTAGCGATCATTCGTTATTGCGTTTAATTTAAAAATAGGTTGCAACCGTATCGGCAACCAGCCATCCTTTTGATGACAACCGAAGGCGATCATCTTGCTGGTATACCAGGCCGTTTTCGGTAAGTTGCCGGATAGTCGAATCATAAACATCGTTAAATTCGATACCAAACCGCTGGTAAAAATCGCCCAGGTTAAGGCCTTCTTTTAATCTCAATCTCAGGAATGTATATTCGAACATCAATTCAGCTTCCGTTAATTCTTCTCGAAAATCTACCGGCAGATTGTTATTGCTTAACAATTTTATATAAGCTGCTAAAGAACGACGATTGGCGAATCGCGCATTACCCAAAAAAGAATGCGCCGAAGGGCCAAAGCCAATATACGGCTGATGTTTCCAGTAAATCAAGTTGTGCCGGCAAACATTTTCAGGGTTGCGAGCAAAATTAGAAATTTCATATTGCTGATATCCATGAGACTCCAGCTCCCGGGCGACAATTTCGTAATAGATAGCTTCTTCATCCTCGGATAGCGGCTGCATTTCCCCTCGCAGCATTCGTTTGTAAAACACCGTGCCCGGTTCAAAAATTAAAGTGTAGCAGGAAATATGTTCCGATTTCAGCTTCAATGCCTGATGAAGGCTTTCCAAAAAAGAGTGTTCGGTGATTTCCGGGAATGCCGTCATCAAATCGATATTGATGTTCTCGAATCCCGCTTTCCGAGCATTCTTAAAATTCTCGAACACCTGTTCTACGGTGTGGATACGTCCCAGGAATTTTAATTCGGATGGATTGAAGCTCTGCACGCCCATACTAAGGCGATTAAACCCCAGCGAGCGAAAATGGGCCAATTTTGAATATTCCAACGTACCGGGATTTGATTCGATACTAAATTCGCCGTTTGGATTAATTTGAAAATGCTGAAAGAGGGTTTCCCAAATCCGCTCCAACTGAGATTCGTTAAGCAGCGAAGGTGTTCCGCCGCCGAAAAAGACGGTGTCAAAGGCGATTTCTTGAAAATTGGGAGAGCGTAATTCTATTTCTTTGATGAGTGCGTCGACAAACTGTTTGATTTGATCTAATTGAGTAATCGAATAAAAATCACAATACTCACATTTCGCCTGGCAAAACGGAATATGTAAGTACAAGCCGGCGTTTCCACCACTTTTTTGAGGGGAGCCAGCATTCGCTTTTTGTTTGTTATTTTGCACGTTATACGGTTCAATCTTATTTTTTACCGAACCACCATTCCCAGGCGTTCCCAACGAATTTTATCGAAAATTCCCTGTGCAACAGCATTATCGACCAGCGACAGATAAATGATCAATGGTTTGCCAACAATGTTTTTTCCCGGAACCGTTCCCCACTCGCGGCTATCGGAGCTATTATCTGTCTCTTATACACATCTCCGAGCCCACGAGACTCCATTGCAT
>CAXHHS010001197.1:0-2134 GCA_964015645.1 uncultured bacterium | reverse complement strand
CTTAAGAGCCTGTTCGAAACTGCTATTTATCCTTTTTCCTTTACCCTTAAACCTTTCAACCCAGGAGGTGACATGAAAGAGAGTATTGCCGGATTAATTACAATTATTTTGTTAAGCGCAACGATGCCTGCACAACTATTGACGCCGGAAGCGGTCGTTGAGATCAAGAAGGTTGATGAAGTGGTAATCCAGCCCCAGGGAAATTATATCGCCTATTCTCTGCAAATTGCGCGCGGCGAAGATGACTCTCCCGGTTCTGCCTACAAAGAGCTTTGGGTTGTTCCCGTTAAAGCCGGTGATGCGAAACGGTATGTAGCCGCACCGGTTGCGGTTAAATCGCTGCAATGGTCATCTGATGGCAAGCTGATTACATTTTTGGCGAAACGGAAAGCGTTTGATAAATATACACAAGTTTACGGGATTCCGGTTGGCGGTGGAGAAGCGCGGCTTTTGACTCATGCGCCGGCAAGTATTTCCGAGTATTCGTTATCCCCGGATGACAATCAAATTGCTTATATCGTTGAGGATGAAAAACCCGCGGAAATCAAAGCAGCCGAAGCACAAGGCTTTGACCAAATGGTGGAAGATACCTGGGAAGCGGTCAATCGAATTCATATCGAAAATCTCAAAAGCGGGGAAACACATCTGGTTACCGAAAGCAATGAGCACGTTTGGGAATTGAGTTTTACGCCTGATGGCAAACACATTATTTATCGCGCCAGTGAACAGCCTTTTATCGATCATAAATATATGTTTACGGATAATTATATCGTCTCCGCAGCCGGTGGCAGCGGCCAAAAAATTTATGATACGGAAGGGAAATTAACATTGGCAAAACAATCTCCTAACGGCAGCCATTTTGCCTGGTTGGGCGCAACCTCTTTTAATGACCCTTACACTCATAGTTTGTTTGTGCTTTCCAAAGACGGGGATACGCCGAAAAACCTGTTGGGTGATTTTGCCGGCACCGGCGAATCGTTTGTATGGAAAGATGAGCAAACCATTTTATTGGTGATGATTGAAAACACTCAAAAATATCTTTATGAAGTTTCTATTTCCGATGGAAAGATGAAAAAACTAACTGATGAAGACAGCCCGATTATCGATAAAATTTCATTATCGGTGAACAAAAAGTTATTCGCGACTGTTGCCAATGCGCACAATCATCCTGATGAGGTTTTTTTAGGAACACTGAATAATAAACCCTTAAAACGCCTCACGAACTCAAATCCGCAATTGGCTGATGTGCGATTCGGCGAACAGGAAACCATTACCTGGCAAGGGCCGGATGAGTTGAGCATTTCCGGCATCCTGGTAAAACCAGTAGATTACGAATCCGGGAAACTTTACCCGCTGCAAGTGCAGGTACACGGCGGGCCGGAAAGCGCTCGTTTAGACGGCTGGTACACCGGCTACAATCGCCCGATCCAAATGCTGGCGCAGCGCGGGGTTATGGTTTTAATTCCCAATTACCGGGGCAGCATTGGCAAAGGTGTAGCCTTCGCTAAGGGTGATCATAACGATTTAATGGGCAAAGAATTTGACGATATTCTTGCCGGAATCGATTATTTGGTTGAACAAGGCATGGTTGATCCACAGCGGGTTGCGATTGGCGGCGGTTCTTACGGCGGGTATGCCGCTGCCTGGGGCGCAACCAAACATAGCGAGCGCTTTGCAGCAGCAGTGATGTTCGTCGGCATCAGCAATCAAATTTCGAAAGCGGGCATGACCGATACCCCGGTCGAAAATGCGGTCGTTCACTGGAATCAATGGCTTTACGACGATTTCGATTTTACCTGGGATCGATCCCCGTTAAAATATATCAACAGTGCCAAAACGCCCACTTTAATTCTGCATGGTGAAGATGATAAACGCGTTCCACTTAATCAAGCATACGAAATGTATCGCGGTTTGAAATTTTTTAACGTGCCGACAGAGTTGGTGGTCTATCCCCGTGAAGGCCACGGTAACAAAGAACGCGCCCATCAAATTGATCTCAGCCGGAGAGTGTTGGAATGGTATTTAAAATATCTGAAGAGTGAACCGACGGCGATAAACTAAAAAAGTGTTTGGGTATTCAGGTGTTTAAGTATTCGAGTTACCCTGTCTCTTATACACATCTGACGCTGCCGAC
>CAXHHS010001196.1:0-2139 GCA_964015645.1 uncultured bacterium | reverse complement strand
ATTCAGAGCACTACTTCTTTGCCCGCTATACCCATTTTTTCCGCAGCAAAACAACGCTCATTTTCGAGGGAAACTATGGACGCAAAATCTACCGGAAACAAATTACCGATGACATAATCGTGCCAGGGAACGGTCCGGATGATATGAATGGCTACGGACATCACCAGGGCGGTATGGGGCATTTCGGGCGCGCTGGCAATATGGGCAACAACGAAGGAGTTGGAAACACCGGTTCGAGCAGTATTCAACCGGGCGTTGGCCAGTGGGTGGGGCAAGTTCGCCTGGCGCAATCCCTGACCCATTCAACTGGTTTGAGCGCGAATTTTGTTCTCAGGAGAAACCCGGGGGGCGAGATTCGATATTTAGCGGGGCAGGTTTCCGGTTACATCAGTGAAGATGAGTTGTTCGACGACCGCTACGGATACGAAAGCGAAGAGATTAGCGCCACGCTAACCCAATTGTTGCCCGGGCAAATCACTTTCAAAGCCAGTCTGGAATCCCAATGGAAAGATTATACCAATCGCCCTGCCCTGGACTTAAACGGTGAGGCGCTGCCCGGCGGAGAACTCCGAAATGATCGCCAGCTACTGGCCTGGTTTAGCTTAAACAAATCGTTCACTATCTCAGGCGGAAAGGCGGTCAATCTCATTGGTGAGGTTTATTGGGTCGATAATCGATCCAATGATTTGTATTATGATTATCGGGTGAGCTTGATTTCAATAGGAATGGGAATGTCATTTTGATATGGGAATTATGCTCTTTGCCCATAGTTTTCTAGTATCTATTGGATATGGAGTCTAAGTTAGGAGGGTAAATCTCTGTTAAAATAGTCAACTACCACTGCCAGAGTCGGTGGGAGTTGACTTAATTGAAACAGGAAGGGTAAATCATCATTTACCCAATGATGATTTACCCTTTTCAATAAGTCAGCAATAAGTCAGCATAAGTTGGTAAACAAATGGTTGAATTTGGTGATAATTTGTGACGATTGGTTATGAAGCACACAGCCTAAGATATTAATAACATTAAAGTTTAGCCTTTAAATAAAGGGGAATCAAAGGAAAGGAGATTACGGATTAGGAATCCGATGCTCTATCCTACTGAGCTAAGGGGGCAAGCAGTTTAAATTACTGTCTGCAAGCAGGAAAAAATATATATCCGGCTTTTAATCGTTCAAAGAATTTTTTATCATATTTCACCGGCGAAATGCACGATATAACGGCATCATTTTCCGCAATGCGTTTTATCTCATCTACCACGGCGCTAACTTCCGGGAGTTTGCGAATATTATACCAGGATTCAATCCGAAAAATTGAAAGAACTGGATAAATTAAAATCGCGTTTTTTTGCCAACATCTCCCGTGAATTTCGCACACCGCTGACACTGATTTTGGGGCCGGTCGATGCGGCATTGACCTGGCGCTGGCAAAAGAAATTGTGGAATTGCATTACGGGCAAATTTCTGCCAGCAGCATTGAAGGGCAGGGAACAACGTTTACCGTAACACTGCCGTTAGGCGAGGCGCATTTGCGGGGTGAGGAGATCATTGAAAAAACTTCGGATATGGGATTTCAGATTTCGGACTTACAAACTCAAAACGAAGACACTCAAGAACGGACCAAAACCAGCTATCCAAAATCGAAAATCCGAAATCCGGAGCGGAGCCTCCCTGTGGGAAAGTCCGAAATCGTATTGCTTGTCGAAGACAACGCCGATGTCCGTGCATTTATTCAACATCACCTGGAATCCGAATACATTATCAAAGAAGCCATAGACGGCGCGGATGGCCTGGAAAAAGCGATTGAGATCGGTCCCGACCTGATCATCAGCGACGTAATGATGCCTAAACTGGATGGCTACCGGTTTTGCAAAAAATTAAAAACGGATGAAAAACCAGCCATATTCCCGTTATTCTGCTGACGGCAAAAGCCGGGGAAGCGGATAAGCTGGAAGGTTTAGAAACCGGCGCGGATGATTATTTAATCAAACCGTTTAACTCCAAAGAGCTGCTAATTCGCGTTAAAAACTTGATTAAGCAGCGCCGCCAATTGCGCGAGCGCTTTAGCAAAACGGTTTTATTGCAACCCAATAAAATCTGTCTCTTATACACATCTCCGAGCCCACGAGACTCCATTGCAT
>CAXHHS010001195.1:0-2142 GCA_964015645.1 uncultured bacterium | reverse complement strand
CCTCTGTTGAATTCAGTTCTAATAGATGAATAATGACAATATTCGATGTTCCGCCCTGCCATTTAATTTCAAGATTTCTATCGAGATTTACCTGGCTATTGGAAAGTGGTTCCAAAATCGAAAATGCCTGGGGCATATCCAGGGTAACTTCAAACGCCGGTACCTGGCTGCTGCCGCTAACGCCCCATAAATGGCGGTCGATATTGGCGACAAAACGATCCAGATCATCGTGATTGCTGCGCCCGGAATAAATAATACCGCCAGTATCAAAATTCTCCTTTTGAAGAATATAATTGTTTACTGCGACGCTGCCCAAATCGATTCCAGGCCCAAAAACCGGCGAACCAAAAATTGCGTAAGCCACGCCGCTTTTTCGAAACAACAGTTGCCCGGTTGATTCGTTATATTGAATATTAGTAGTACCACCGGCGGAAAGATGCCCCTGGTAAGTAAAAAAGTTGTCTAGTGTATCCGTAAGACTTGCTTTTAAAATATTGATAACTTCTTGCTCGCCTTCTAAATCCGGGTTAGGCTGGTTGGTGCCATTTGTTGTTGCAGGAACCAGAATGTCATCTTTCTCATTACAATTTGTTATAAGCACAAACAACCAGAAGAGTAGTAAAACAAAAAATAATTGATGATTTCTATTCATCGCTATCGATTCCTGAGCTTACGGCATAAATACAGACCTTTGAGGTTTAACGGCTGGGATATATTTTTCGGTTGACGGGATTTAACCAGGGAAAAATATTCCGGGAGTAAATTTTCGTGAACCTCAAAGGCCTATTGTTTACCCCTCAAAATCTAACCCAGGTTCGTTTTAGCCTCCAACTTTTGAACCGGAGAATCGGGGACGGGGAGAATGGATGAAAGTCTCCGGCTCCCCGTTTCTCTGACTCCGTATTCGAAGTTGGGGTTTATACAGAACCTGGGGTAAGGAGGAGTGCTAAATTTTAATCTGCGATTTCGATCTTTACAAAGTCGCTGGTTTGGGCGGAGACAAGAATGTCCATATCGTCATGTTCCACAACACCATAGCGTATCCGAAAGACGGAGATCGTGAGCGTTTTTCCACCAAAATCCTCAAAGGCAGCAGCAGGAATTACAAAGCGGCCGTTATCGGTATCTTCCAGCAATTCTTGTAAAACGTTGGAGACCCTAACGCCCCCACCGCCGGGAATTTCAAAAAATTCGCCGTGATCTAATTCGAACAGCAGCACATTATTCTCATTTGCCGAGCCGCCTTCCCAAAGCACCTCCAAATCATTCCCGGGGCTTACCAGTGTACCAGCCGCAGGTGATGTAATGGATACTTCGTGAGGGCTAACGATCGATGTTTCGAATGCTGATATACCACTGCCGCCACTAATTTGCCAGGTATGGGTTTCTCCATTCAAGGTAACAGCATCTTCCAAAGCCCGGTCTACCCTGGTAGAAACGGAAAGGTCGAAATAGTCGACACCGCTAACTTGCCCCTCTCTGTTGAAAAATGACTGTTTATTCAGCATAAAATCATTAAGGAAAACATCACCGGCATCCAGGCCGGGGCTTGAAGCACTGGTAAATTTAGCTTTCGCTGCTATCATCTTTGTTACGTCTTGTAAATGGCTGCTCACAAAAAATGTTGATATTGCCCCCGCAGTTAATTGGCCTTCAAATTCGCCGGATAGCTCTAAGCGCCCTCCACCACTATGGGATTTTAATAATCTTTCCAGCTCCGGGGTTAAATTTGCCGGTTTTGGTTCAAAAACGTTGTCAGGATTATTGGGGTTGCCGTTGTTGTTGGGGGGATTCGTAGTAGGGGTAATGGGATTGCTGGTTTCACTACAACTGCTGATAATTAGTAGGGATATAACAAAAACTACGGCGAGAAATAGTTTAAAACATTTCATGATCTAGCCTCCTTAAATTTGGCAATATGGAATTAGTTAATAAGTTGCTTAAATCAAACCTCAGTTTAGCAATTTATATTCAGGTTAAATATATCCCATCATCAACCGTTCTGGCATTTATAAAAGCGAGAACTATGCCAAAAAATAAACGGTGTTCTAATGTATTGATTTTTATAAGGTTACAAAATTGATTTGAATTTTAACCTGTCTCTTATACACATCTCCGAGCCCACGAGACTCCATTGCATCT
>CAXHHS010001194.1:0-2155 GCA_964015645.1 uncultured bacterium | reverse complement strand
CCGAACAGAAGCCTTATTATCCGGCAAGGTTAATGGCAGCGTTAAAACCGGCAGTAATGGGTGGCCATTCTCGTAATTTGCCGAGAGGCCAGGAATTTCGAATAATTTTAAGTTGGAATTATTCGGATCGACATCCCGGATTTCGACACGATCAAATGTAAACGACAGTATCAATTCTCGCGAAGTCTGTGATTCGATTTGATAATATTTCTTTTGGAGACCTGCTTCTTGCGCATTTACCAATATAGAAAAAAATAAAAAGGCGATTAGATAAATTTTAATCAAAGATCTTAAGTTCATGAATTAAGAAACTCCCAAAACAAATTCTTCTTCCTCGAAGTGGTTGTATAAGCGTCTTTTAAACGCTTTTGTAAATTCTCTTCCGAAAGCCGCCGGGTTAAAACGCCATTTTCTGCCAGGGAAAGCGTTCCGGTTTCTTCGCTGACGACCAGCACCATCGCATCGGTTTGTTCCGATAATCCCATTGCTGCGCGATGGCGCATACCCAACGCTGGATCAACTTTGGGATTTTGCGTTAGCGGCAGTTGGCATTTCGCTGCCAGGATGACATCTCCCTGGATAATAACCGCGCCATCGTGTAACGGAGAGCGGGGATTAAAAATCGACATTAGCAATGCTTTGCTAACCTGCGCTTGAATGGAAAGGCCGGTTTCGACAACACTTTTTAAACCGGTATCGCGCAACATTACAATTAGAGCGCCGAAATTCTTGGCGGCCAGTTCTCCGGCAGCACCGACAACTTCATCAACAAATCGCGGGGATTCAACTTTCACCAATTTTTGGATGACCGGGTTTTGGCCAATATATAGCAGCAGCCGGCGAAACTCCGGCTGAAAAATAATCACAAATGCGATGACCCAAACGGTTTTCAGGTTGGAAAAAATCCACGATACGCCGCTTAAATTAACCAATTCGGCGATGATGGAGAACAATAAAATGAGCAGCAATCCCATCATCATTCGGGCTGCCACGCTGCCGCGAATAAATTGATAGATTTTATAGAACAATAACGCAATCAGCGTAATATCAATAATATCAATGAGATTGATGTTTAAAAAACCGACTTGAACGGACATGGTTTTATCGTTTAAAAGACCTGTTGGTTAAGCATCGTTTAAAAAAATACGACAGCGTTTTTGAATAAATTGCACGTGATGCGTGATTTTGGAGCCACGTAACACGTAATCCTTCGTCTTTGAAAGCTAATTCGGTATCGGAATATCCAGTGCCTTCAAACACTCCCGAATTCCTTTCATCGCTTGCAAAGCGTAGTAGTCGTCATCTCCCTCTTTATTGGCAACACGGTGGCGGAATCTTTCCAGCGCCTTTTCGTATTCCCCGCGATCTTTGTAAATCGCGCCCAGGTATAAATGGGCATTCAGGTAATCCGAAATTTTAACCGCATTTTGAAAATAATGTTCGGCCTCTTCCGGTCGCTCCATTTTGAAATAAGTAACGCCGAGATTGTATTGAATTACACCATCTTCCGGCGATAATGAATCTGCTTTTTGGAACGCTGCCAGTGCTGCCTCATAATCGAAATTCATATTAAAATACTTCCCCTTCAACATCCACGCAACAATTGAAGCAGGATTTAGCGCTAACGCTTTATCAATTCTCCCTTTAATTTCATCGGATTGCGCTTTGGTAACTTGAACGTTCAACAATAATTTTTCGATGTATTTTTTGAGTACCGCTTCGTTCGATGGGCAAATGTTTAAAATTCGCGCCACCAAATCGTCTTCGTCACCCAATGGCAATCCTTTTAGGCGCGAGGGATGCAGCAAGGTCAAATTTTGCAAAATTTCCAAACTATAGGGATTTTCGCCGAACCCGATTTTTAAAAACTGCTCGGCATCGCCGTAGAGTTCCTCTAACATAAAACTTTCGGCAATCATATTGCTCATAATAGCTAATCGATTCCTTAAGATTTCATCTGTTTCTTGATTAGCTAGGTGATGGTTGCCCATGTAAGCTGCATTGTAGTTTCTCATGATTGAGGCATAATTTTGTTCGATAGAGGCTCTACATACTTCTACTTTTGTTTTGTTTGAATTAATAAGTATTTCAAGCTCGAATATTTTTCTGCGATTAGATTGTATTTGTGCCTTATTTTCCGGGTTCATACGTTACC
>CAXHHS010001193.1:0-2157 GCA_964015645.1 uncultured bacterium | reverse complement strand
CGCCCTGGCCGGATGTTTGATTCGCATTGGCAATTTATTCAATTCCGAAATTGTCGGTGCACCAACGGAGGTTCCCTGGGCATTTGTTTTTCATCGTTATGAAAGTAATCCGGTGCCACGCCATCCATCACAAATTTATGAGGCGATTGCCTACTTGCTTATTTTCATCGGTCTCTATAAAACCTATCAGCGAAAAAAAGCCAAAACCGAACAGGGATTGTTATTTGGTTTATTTTTGATCGGCATCTTCGGATTTCGCTTTTTTGTGGAATATTTTAAAGAAGTACAAGTCGGTTGGGAAACCGGTTTGCCATTGCACATCGGGCAATTTTTGAGCGTTCCATTTGTGTTGATCGGAATTTGGCTGGTGATGAATTCGAAAAAAGCCGGCCCGGCCCCGGCTTCTGCCCCGCCGCGGCGTTTAAAGAGTGCGAAAAGCCGGGGATAAATTTAAGCGGAAAAGAATATGAACACTTATTTTTTAGTAAGCGCTATTTTAACCTTTCTGATGGCTCTGTCACACTCTGTTTTGGGTGAACGCTTTTTCCTGATCCGGCTATTTAAGCGAGAAACACCCGAAAATATCGGTAATGAACAATTCCTCAATCGCACTACTCGCACAGCATGGCATTTAACCGCGATTGCCTGGTGCGGAATCGCTGCCATTCTTGTTGTGCTTTCTTTTCGTTCACTGGACTCTACGGGCATCGTTATCAGCAAAATAATATCGGTTCTTTTTTTGATTAGCGGTCTGGTTTCAATCATTGGCTCTCATGGCCGCCATCTTTCTTGGATTATTTTTTTGTTAATCTCGTTGCTGGTGTGGTTGGGAGTTTATTAAACAGTTCTCAACACCTAAAACTCCAACGCCTCTCGCAGCATTTGCGGTATGCGTACCGGTCTTCCTCCTAAATTTATGGCTGCCCAGGTAACATCGGCTTCCACCAATAATTTCCCATCGCTATTGCGAACAATTTGATGGAAAAAGGTGCAAGTTGTATTGCGGTGAGATTTCAGTGACGTGCGAATGGTAATCACATCATTTACCGTTGCCGGAAATTTATAGAGAATATTGATTCGGTGAATCACAATCATAAAGCCTTCGTCTTTCAGTTTCGCTAAAGAAAGACCTTTTGCTTCCAGTGTTTCCATCCGGGCAAATTCCAGGTAATTTAAATAGATGGCATTATTAACATGCCCGTAAAAATCACATTCAAACGGCCGCACTTTATGGGTCGATTCAAAAATATCGTTTATCACAACTCTACTCCTGTTTTTCTCAATTTAAAACTCTCAGATCAAATTTCAAAATCCGTCAACTCCGAAATTTTTAATGCCTGTAAAATCTTTTTACAGAAAAATTAACAGGTAAACAGGGCAACGAAATTATAGACGGGTTTTGAATATGGTATGGTTTTTGACATTAAGGCAATCGGAAGCATTTAAAAAAGGAGTTGTGATAATGCGGAGATGGTTTATCCCTTTTGCCTTAATTCTGGTTTTATTAGTCTCATTTCAAGGATCATTATTCTCAGAAGAATTTTATGTGGATGATGTTTCTACAAACGGCAACGGCACAGAATCCAGCCCGTTTAACTCGTTTGCTGCTGCACTGAGTGCTGCAAATGCTGGGGATAATATTTGGGTAATGCCGGGCACTTATAACGAGCAGATTAGCACCCAAAAAAGCGGCACGGTTAACCAGCGAATTACCATTCAAGCGAAAGACCCCAATAATCGCCCCGTGATCAATCGAGCGGGAACCGTTCTCAACATCAGCAACCGTTTTATTACCATCGATGGTTTGATTTTCGATGGCCAGTTTGCCAACAGCGATTTGGTTAAAATTACTGATAGCGGCGATGCTGCTATCATCCGCAATTGCGAAATCAAAAATGGTACGAAAGATGGTATTGACCTGAATGCGGCGGATGATGTGCTCATCGAAAACTGCGAAGTCCACCATCTGCTCGGCGGTTCGCTGAACAGCCAAAAAGACGCCCACGGCATTGTTGCCACCAGCCAAAAGAATTTGACGATTCGCGGCTGTAATATTTATTATGTTTCTGGCGATTGTTTTCAAACCGATCCTAATCGCAGAAATCCTTTATGGGATAATGTGCTCATTGAAAACAGCAAGCTATGGACCGGCCCGCT
>CAXHHS010001192.1:0-2158 GCA_964015645.1 uncultured bacterium | reverse complement strand
TCTGGGATTCTCGCCCGGATGACCAGCTAACCGCTTTTGATTATTGGTTTAACATTATCAAATTGTTGAGCGAGAACTCACCCGTAATCAGTATCTTAAATAAAATCGATAAAAACAGACCGATCAGCATCGAAGAAAAATCCCTCCAGGAGAAATTCAATATCGTCTCTTTTCATAAAGTGAGCGCGGTTAGCGGGGTGGGAATCGATCACTTATCAGAGGTAATCAAAGAAGAAATCAATAAACTCCCCCTGGTCGGCAGCGAGCTGCCCAAAGCCTGGCTGGATATTAGAGAAAAATTGGAGGGCAGCAACAAAGCCTATATCTCCTATGACGACTATAAAAGTATTTGTAAGGATTATGGATTAGATGATGAAAAAGCAGATTTCTTAAGAGATTATTATCACGATTTAGGGGTATTTCTCAACTTTAAAGACAATGTCTTATTAAAACAAATCGTTTTTCTTAAATCCGAATGGGCAACCGAGGCAGTTTATATCTTAGTCGATAACCGGGAAATTATGGATAATGCCGGCCGCTTTTCTTACCAGGATTTACACAAAGAGGGCTATTGGAAGAATAAATATCCTGAAGCGATGTTTGACTATTTGCTGGAATTGATGATGAATTTTGAAATCTGTTTTAAAGTTGAAGATAACCAGTATGTAATTCCCGAGCTATTAGAGGCTGATAAACCCCAACTAAGCTGGAATGAAAAAGAGAATTTGAAGTTTGAATACCAGTATAAATTTATGCCCAGTGGTATTATTACCCGGTTTATTGCCAGGAACCACAAAATCGTTAAGGATAATACCTACTGGCGGCACGGTGTTGTCTTAGCGTCAGACAATAACGAAGCATTACTCATTAGCGATCCTTTAGACAAAAAGATTAGAATTTGGGCTAAAGGAACCAATAAAAAAGAATTTTTGGCCTTCATCAGGAATGACATCTATTTAATTCACGAGACCTTACGGTTTCCCGATCATCAGGGTTTAATTCCCTGTGTTTGTGAGGAGTGTAAATCTAATATCTACCCCTTTCTATGGGATATTAAAATGTTAGAAGGAGCACGTAAAAAAGGCAGAAAAAAGATGGCTTGCCAGCAAAGTTATGACGATGTTGTCATTGAAAATATTTTGAATAATACAAATACCACCTATGATAAGGTGGTAAGCTTCCTTGAAAGAAGTAGAGGGGAAATTGCCGAACTGCTTGGCAGGTTTACTATCGGGATGCTTAAAGGTTAATGGTAGGGAGAATGAAAGGCAAAATCAAAGGCGTTCAGCTAAAACCAAACCCCGGCACCGTGCGCCGGGAGATCAAAAAGAACGGACCATGGTCCGGCCGCAGGAGCCCGATCATTCTATTCCGCTTCTCCGACAACACCAGCAAATCCTAATTTCTATTTTGGGAATTTAAACAAATGTATAAACCAGCGAATAACCCAAATGATCTTGAAAAATATTTTGTAGAGCGGGCCAATGCCGGCGACGTAGAAGGGGTGCTAGCGCTTTATGAGCCTGACGCTATTATTGCCGATGGCGAAGAGTTGGTAGCGATTGGTCTAAACCAAATCCGAGAATTCATTGTAAAGTATTTAGCCAATCATCCGCATTTTGAGCCAAGTGTTCAAGCTGAAGCACTGTGCAGCGGAGACCTGGCGCTTACATCTTCCAAAACCAGCAACGGCGATATCACTGCCGAAATTGCCAGACGCCAACCGGATGGTAGCTGGCTTTGGGTCGTAGATCAGTTTGCACTTGGAAACGAGAGATAGAATTATGTTTTTCAAAAAAACAACGTATTTTGTGTAGCTGGCCGTTTTAAAGCCGTTGAAACGGCTATGAAGCGTCTACACCCTTTTATTAACACCGGGATTAATCCCGGTGTTAATTAGAACTTGCCATCTCAACAACCGTTTTAACGGTTTCGCTATTATCAGCTACACAAATACAAAACAACTAATAAAAAAGGGATGCTGTTGTTTGCATCCCTTTTTTATTGAGCCACCGGGCGGATTCGAACCGCCGACCGCCTGATTACGAATCAGGTGCTCTGGCCGACTGAGCTACGGTGGCAACAGCCTTCCGAAAAAGACTGGCAAATATAAAATCTGTCTCTTATACACATCTCCGAGCCCACGAGACTCCATTGC
>CAXHHS010001191.1:0-2163 GCA_964015645.1 uncultured bacterium | reverse complement strand
GTAGTAAATCCTTCTGGTTGTGCATCGTTAGCCAGCTTTCAACCTCTTCCATTATTAAATCAAAAATAAACAGTGCGAATAATTTTCGCGGTTGGCGCAGGATTTTCGTATTAAGGTGCCTGGAGAAGCGGTATTTGCAGGCTAACCCTGAGTTCCGGTGGAGAGTCAATATGAAGCTTCGAAAGCTCGGCGGATATTGGAAATTCAGCAAAAGATGATCGCGAAAAAATCAACAAATCGGCCTGGGCGTATAGCCAAATAAGGGCATAGGCCACCATTACAACATTTCGTTTTTTGAAAGCGCTGTTAAACGCATCGTAGCGGGCATCGGTTTTCGAAAGGTCGGTTTCGTTAAGATAAGCTTTTTCCTTTGTACGGGAATCATCGAAAAAATAAATCGCTGAGCTTACTGCGGTTACGCTGGCGATGGTTAAAATCCAACCTTTGGTGCGATTGCCGCGATGCAGATGTCCCCACCCCGGCAGGAGGATGGAACGCGCCATCACACTGCGCAATTTATTATTTACTTGTGATTGCGCCAAAAAAAAAGCCAGCGAATCGGATTGCGCACGATTGGTTGACAAGGCATCGGTGTCTTGTGCTGTTGCCAGGTTAAGGCGGATGCCATCAAAAAAAGCGATAATTTTGGGAGAGGTTTTGACAGGATCAAATTGGAATTCGGAATTGATGTTCAGAATATCGGAAAAAGCATTTATCGCTAATGTAAGCGAATCCATCGAATAATAGGAAATCGCTCGCATTTGATGCAATTCAATCAGCGCCTCGTTTGATAAATTCTGCTTCTTTCTCAAAAGCATTTCGGAATGCCGGATAACTTCCACATACTCAAACGATTTGAATTTCTCCTGAATTCGGGAAATAGAAAGGCTATCGGCTTGCCCGTATCCGCTGGTAGAAATTAGAAGTGTTAGCGTTATGAAAATATGATTTAATCGCATAGAATTTTTGTTTACGTGTTGCGTGATATATGTTACGTAAACCGTTGTTTTTTCAAGTGCTACGCAATACGTATCACGCTAAAATCATCTCAGCAGCACCATTTTTCGCGACAGGGTAAATTGCCTATTGTTCAATCGATAATAATAAACTCCGCTGCTGACGGGTATACCGTTTTTATCCCTCCCATTCCAGGTTACTTCAAACCTTCCGGGAGCGTGTTTTCGCTCAACCAATGTGGTGATGTGCTGCCCGAGTGCAGAATAAATATCCAGGCGTAATAAGCTGCTTTGCTTAACCTGGTAAGCAATCGTTGTTACCGGATTAAACGGGTTGGGGAAGTTGGGAAAAAGGGCAAATGTTTCGATAACAGCGGATTCCGTTGGGGAAATCGCCGTCACATTATCGAGCATTTCTACGGAATTTAAAGCATTGCCCAGCACATCTACGCCGCCAAAGGCATAAATGGCATTTTCGAATCTCGCCGCCATCAAATCCCAACGATTGAAGTTGAGTTGCGGTCCCATTTGAACATTATTGTCTGGTGAGCTAACATTATAAATCAATACGGAGTCGAGCGCCGGTTCGATGGGCGATTCATTAAAGCCGCCAATAAGATAAATTTCCTCATCGTTAATTGATACTGCTGCACCGCCGGCGATTTCACGGTTTAATGGCGGCATCACCTCTAAAGTATGATCGATCATATTAAATTTATAAACTTCCCGGCTAATGCCAAAGCGAACCCCGCCAAAAATGTAAATATCATTTCCAATGCGCGCGGACATTTGTTGAAAGGGTAAAAACAGGCCGTCGAATAGGCCGCCGTCAGCATAAGTAATGGCGCTTAAACTGAGATCATATTCCACAATGTAACTTAATTGCAAGGAGTCCGGCCCGGCAGGCAGGCCGCCGATCAAATACAATTTATTTTCATGAACCAGGCCGGTGGTATTAACACGATTAAACTCCAGGTTGAAATTCAAAAATGCCGGATCCGCCACAAAATTCCAACGTTCCAGGCCAAAGGCGAACGGGTCGCCGCTAAAATCCCAAACACCGCCACAGGAGTATAAGGCGTTATCATAAATCCCGGCGACAAATCCGGCCCGGCTTTTTAGCATTGCACCTTCAATAATGTCCCAGGTGTTATGATGCGGCTGTCTCTTATACACATCTGACGCTGCCGACGAGCTTCTTGGTGTA
>CAXHHS010001190.1:0-2165 GCA_964015645.1 uncultured bacterium | reverse complement strand
AACGGAGGCTGCCGCTGCCATTTCCGCTATCGATAAATGCGGCGAATTCTGGCAAGCCGGCGATGGTAAGCGTCAGATTATCGCCATCAATATCGGTGGCGGAGATGGTAATATCGAGAGTGTCGGCTTCATTCATCTCAACATCGTCGATAACCGTTAGCGTCGGGGCATGGTTGATGCCAATTACCGTCAGCAAAAATGTCTCCGTGCGCGAGAGCGGCGGTTCGCCATTGTCGGTAGCGATGACGCGAATCAAATATTCCCCGCCATCGGCAGTTCCCGGGGAAAATGTGATGCTGCCGCTGCCATCTCCGTTATCGTTAAACTCAGCAAAATCCGGCAGGCCGATTACGTTTAGCTCGATAGCATCTTCATCGGGATCTACCGCTTCAATTTCGACGACCAGGGTTTCTTCCGCACTCACTTCCTGATCGGAAATCTCTGAAATAACGGGCGCCAGGTTATCCACTTCACCCAGCGGAAAAAGGTAATTGTGAAAGTAATATTTCGAGGTTTTATCGCTGGCGAGCACCAGCAGGCCGCTTTCGTTAGTCAAACATTGTTTGGTAGATGTAGGATTGTTGATGTCGTCATCTTCGGCGCTTCCGATAAGCATTGTGCCGGGGCCTTCGGGAAATACCAAATCCGTCAGGCTGGCGCTTTTCATATTGATAGTGTCGCGACCGTCCTCTTTCGCTTTGGCGACGAGGTATAATACATCATTGTCAGAATCGACGAGCACAATCGCGCGGGTAAAATCATCTTCAACCAGGGCGGCGAGGTGATGTGTCCAAATTCCCTGGGCATCGCGCTTCAGGAGATAAAGCCCCGGTTCATCGCTATCGTCGCGGCTGGTTTTTAGTGTTGCGTAAATGTTGCCGTTTTCGTCGCAGGCAGTACTGAGGTTGAGATGATCATCGGCAACATCGCTTAGCGAGCCGATGGCCGTTTCGCGCGGCTGCCAGGTGGTTTCGGGGGCGCCGTCGTTGTGCACGGCAAAGTAGGCTTCTTCTTCATCCTGGTTGCTCCAAAATACCCCGATTTTTCCATCGAAGGCGACCAGGGAGCTAATGTCGTCGCTGCTGGTATTATCGCCTAAAACCGGCAAATTGAATGGCTCTCCCCAAAAGCGGTCGCCATCCACACTGCAATTGATTTTTACCTTTTTGCTCTGGATCCAGGTAATCCACAGTTTGCCGGTGGAGTCTTTATCCAAAACCAGCGATTCGGATTTGGCATTGTTGATTACCACCGGAAAACCGCTGTCAAGCGAATAGGTTTTGGTGTTGGCATTGTAACTGTAGCGATATAATCGAGCGGAATTACTTTCGGAGGTATTCCCGGCGGATTCTGAAAAAACATGCGAGGCGATGTAAAGATGAACGCCGTCCGACAGCGCATCCGCTTTCGTGTCGTTACGGTCATCGATGGCAGTGCCGGTGTTGACCCAGCTTTGCGATGAAACATCAAAACGAAAGATGCGGTATTCCGTTGCCAGCGTATCCCACAGGCTGCCCCACCAATAGCCATCGTTCCACCACAGTTTGCTTTCCGGTTTTTCCCCGGTAATGGATTCGATAACGCCATCGCCGTAATGAAAATCGCGGTAGCCGGCATCTACCGGTGTAGATTGTGCTGTTAGCGGTATAGCACCGCCGAGTATGAGAATAAAAATCGCCGCTGCGAAAGTCTTAAAAAAACAATGTCGTCTTATATTTTTTGCCATTGTACATTTTAGCACGAAATGGCAGGCAGGCGGTGATAATTCGCACGTGGGAAGGTAGTAAAAAGATGTGATAAAGTATTTAAAATAAAAGATGAGGGTCTAAATAATTTTGTGGCTAAAATATTGAGGAAACGGTCTTAGATTAAGATATGACATTGGAGTGGGGTAAATATGCAAGTTGTTAATACACTTCATCATGTGTCCCAACTGCTTCAAGTAAAATTGCCTCTTTATCTTCATAATTTACAAATTCGAAGATTATTCTTAAATCATATACAACACTGCATGCCCAGGAACCTTCAAGTTTACCTTTTAATTTGTGAGTTTTCAAATGGGGATGAAAAGCATCCTCGGATAACAATTCCAAAGTGGTTTCAAAATCTTTGGAAAGCGGAGGATTTTTTTTATTACTGCGTTGTGCAGCTCGGATCACTGAAGT
>CAXHHS010001189.1:0-2172 GCA_964015645.1 uncultured bacterium | reverse complement strand
TCGATGAAAATGTTGAATCAATTCCCTTGCAGCCACAGGCTGATATTATTGGAATTTGTGGAATGGGAGTTCAATTTCAACGCCAAAAAGATTTGCTGGTCTTCTATAAAAAGAAAGGGCACTTTGTGGTTGCCGGTGGAAGCTTCGCCTCCTTGTGTCCCGAACAATATGAATCGCTGGCGGACACCGTAGTTGCCGGCGAAGCGGAATATATCTGGAAGGAATTTTGCCAGGATTTCCGAATGGGAAAGCCTCGAAAATTGTACCAGGAAAGCGGGGTGGTGAACCTGGCGGATTCCCCGGCTCCCCGCTTTGATCTTTTGAAATTGGATAAATATCAGTCAGTCAGTTTACAGTTCTCTCGCGGCTGCCCTTTTCGTTGTGAATTTTGTGATATTATCGTTATGTTTGGCCGCAAACCCCGTACTAAATCCCCGGAGCAGATAGGCAAAGAATTAGACTTGTTGAGAACGTTAAACATTCGCAGCGTTTTTTTTGTTGACGACAATTTGATTGGGCATAAACCCCTTGCCAAAGAGTTGTTGAAATTTCTCGGCGATTATCAAAAAAAGCATCGCTATCAGTTTCACTTCGGAACGGAAGCATCCTTAAATATGGCGCAGGATGATGAATTGTTAGAGCTTTTTCGGGCAGCAAATTTTAAGTGGGTCTTTTTGGGAATCGAATCCCCGGATGAAGATAGTTTAAAAGAAACCAAAAAATTTCAGAATACCCGGCAGGATATAGTCACCTCTGTGCGTAAAATTTATGCTTCCGGTTTGGATATTCTGGCTGGATTTATTATCGGTTTCGATAACGACACAAAGGAAATATTTGAGAAACAATACCGGTTTATTGTAAAATCGGGGATTCAGGCGGCAATGATTGGACTTTTAACCGCTCTACCGAAAACGCCGTTGTACGAACGCCTGGAAAAAGAAGGTAGGTTGATTAAAGACGCCAACAGCTCGGATAATACTAAACTTGGCGCCAATATCATTCCCAAACAAATGGCGTATGATGAAATGGTGAAGGAATACCGGGCGTTACATTATCGTTTGTTAGATAATCGAAATATTGCCAATCGAATTAAAAATAAGACTCGCTATCTTACTCACCCGCTTTACGGCGATGAATATTCCGCCAGAGACGTAATGCGAATACTGAATCACTTTTTTGTTCGCGGAATAATCCCCGGAAAACTTTCCCGTATCGTACATTTTTTGCGGTCGGTGCCTTTTGCCAGGCCCATTCTGATTCCCCAGGTAATACGTGATTGGATTATCGGATTAGCGATGCGCGACTATGTCGAACGCCATTTTATCCGGGAATTCGAAGAAGCCAATCAATTAACCCATCGTTACCTGGGTGTTATCGAAAAAGCGTTTCAGCGCTACCTTCAGCGCGGCACGCTGAAAATATCACTCCAACAGGTCAAAAATACCGCCGCGAATCTCTCGATTTCGCTGACCGGGTTATTGGATAAAAGATTTTTTTCCCGGGCTGGCCGTCATCTTGAGAGAATTTTGGAAGAAACCGCTTCCTCGATTACCTTACATGTGGACGAGCTTCATGAGACCCAGGTAAAATATTTAAATCGTTTGCTAAACCGTCTTTCAAAGTATGGAGATCGAATTGACATCGCGGTTCACAAAAAACTAAAGGGGGTAGTTGATATCGATTCCTCGGTATTTAACCTGGTATTGGAAACCTAAAAAGGAGAAACGCCATGCACACCATTATCGAACCGTTTCGCATCAAAATGACAGAACCGATTAAACTTAAATCTCGCGAAGAAAGAATACAGGCATTAAAAAAAGCGCATTTTAACGTATTCCTTTTGGACGCGGATGATTGCTGCATCGACTTACTAACCGATAGTGGTACCGGCGCAATGTCTGCTAAACAATGGGCCGCGTTGATGCTCGGCGACGAAAGCTATGCCGGAAGCCGCTCGTGGAAAAAATTTGAATCGACGGTTAAAGAAATAACCAACATTAAACATATTTTCCCCACACACCAGGGAAGGGCGGCGGAAGGGATTTTGGCGCAAACCCGCCTCACCCCCGGCGATATTATTCCCAACAACAGCCATTTTGATACCACCCGTGCGAATATCGAATTTGTGGGCGCAAAAGCGGTCAACTTGCTCTGCGAAGAAGGGTATAATAC
>CAXHHS010001188.1:0-2174 GCA_964015645.1 uncultured bacterium | reverse complement strand
ATTTTATTCCCAAAGATGTAGGGCGATATTGACACTCGAAAAAGCATACCAAATTTGCCGGGAAATTACGATTAATCATTATGAGAATTTCCCGGTTGCTTCAAAATTTTTACCGGCAGACATTCGTAACCATATTTACCCCGTTTATGCCTTCGCCCGTCACGCAGATGATTTGGCAGATGAAGAAGGCGATAAAAAACAATTATTAGAATGGCGAGAGATGCTCCATCAATCCGTAAATGGAACACCTTCCCATCCGATCTTTATAGCGTTAGCAGATACGATTCAGCGTTTCGACTTGCCGGTAAATCTATTTGATAATTTGCTAACCGCTTTTCTACAAGACCTTGATAAGAATCGCTACAAAAATATGAGCGAGCTTTTGAATTACTGTCAGCATTCCGCGAACCCGGTCGGGCGGATTGTTTTGCAGCTGTATGGCTTTAAAAATGAGACATTGTTCGAATATTCCGACAATATTTGTACTGCATTGCAGTTAACAAATTTTTGGCAAGATGTGCGAATCGATATCCGCAAAGATCGCATTTACATTCCCCAAAATTTTATGGAAGAACATGATATTTATGAAGACAGCATTGTCTATAACCGCTATGATGAAAATTTCGAAAACCTGATGGCCGGCTTAGTTCGAACGACCGGGGAAATGTTTAAAAAAGGGATTCCCTTGTTGGGGCGAGTTCCCACGAGACTTCGCTTGCAGTTGAAATTTACTATTATGGGCGGGCTAAGAGTGCTTGATAAAATCCGCCGGCTTAATTATAATGTGTTGAATTTTAGGCCGGTGTTAAATAAAGGGGATTGGGCGCAAATTGCCCTCAAATCTATCATCGGGAATCGCTACTAATATGACTGAAAATACGGTTGACCAGGAAATTACGCTGCAAAGTAAAAGCAATTTTCTCTTTTCATTCTTTTTTCTGCCAAGAGAAAAACGCGAGGCAATTTACACGCTCTACGCATTTTGCCGCCAAACGGATGATATTGCCGATGATTTAAGCCCGTTGGAAAAACGCATTGTCCAGTTAAACAAATGGGAGCGCGAACTAAAAAATTGTTTTACCCGCAAAGTGTCAAATTATTTCGACTCCGTAAAAAACGTTGCCGACCATTTCAAAATCCCCCTCGACCATTTTTTGGAGCTGATCGCCGGAGTGCGGATGGATTTAAACGATTTGGATTACCGCTCTTTCGATGATTTGAAATTGTACTGCTATCGCGTTGCCTCAATTGTGGGGTTGATGTGCATTCAAATATTCGGCTATCGCGATCCGATGATCAAAAAGTATGCTGAGAACCTGGGCATTGCGCTGCAATTAACCAACATTATTCGCGATGTCGGCACCGATGCCAAATTGGGAAGGTTATATCTTCCCCATGAAGAATTGCAACAATTCCAGGTTGCGGCATCCGATATTTTTAACGCCAATTACACTGCTAATTTTTTTGAGCTGATGGATTTTCAAGCAAACCGCGCTCATCAATATTACGGTTTAGCGGAAAATTGCCTGCCGGATAATGAGCGGAAAAATATGATTGTATCGGAGATCATGAAAAATATCTACTTTCGGTTGCTGCAAAAAATTGAGTTAAAGAAATTTGATGTATTAAAAAATCCAATCCGTCTTTCTACGCCAACAAAAATTTGGATCACGACCAAAACCGTTGTTGATATCAAACTAACCGTATGAAAAATGAAATCGTAATCGTCGGTGGTGGTGTTGGGGGAATTTCTGCGGCGGTTTGGGCGATTGAAGCCGGCCTTAAACCCATTTTAGTTGAGCGAACCGGCCAGCTTGGTGGACGCGTAAAATCGCTCTACGCGCGCGATGCCGGACAGACCATCGATAATGGGCAGCATGTGCTTTCGGCGAGCTATACCGAAACAAATAAGTTGCTCTCCAAAATCGGCAGCCTCGATAAAATTCAATTTCAAAAACAATTAGCCATTCACTTTTATTTGAGCGCGCGACGCAAATTTGTTTTTAAATCCTGGCCGTTGCCTGCACCGTTTCATTTCCTGGTTCCGCTATGGTTTCAATCGCCGATTACCCGGGCGGATAAACGATTCATCAAACGCTGGATAAAAGTGTACCGCCAATTTACTCCCCGGCAATTAAAGCAGATGACGGTTCGCGAATGGTTAGAACAGGCGG
>CAXHHS010001187.1:0-2175 GCA_964015645.1 uncultured bacterium | reverse complement strand
CGATTCAGGAAGGAGGATAGCTATGAAAAACAGTTGTTTGATTGCTATCGCACTTTTAAGTGGTTTACTGCTTTCCGGTTCTCTTTTTTCGCAAACTTCGGATTTTGATTTAACGGCATACCGGGATTTTCTACAACAACACAAAGATATGACCAGCACAGAGCTTTTGGAAATGCACCCGGCAGGTGTTTTCGAGCGGCATCTCGATATTGCCTGGGAAACCGTGTTGTTTCGCGACTCAATGGAAATAAAATACCAATTAACCGATTACGAAAAATCGCTTATTCGGAATAACGGCTTCCTGGTAACAGAGCGCCTGCGGAAAGATTCATTTATCGCCCAATTTCATGATATTTGGGTAAAAGATTTGCCAGTATTTATTTCTACCGATGCGATTCTTCACGCCTTTCATTTTTATTATGATGAGATCATCAAGAAGATCGAGTTGGGTTTTTTGATCGACCGCCTTTCTACATTGTTAGCCGGGATGCACGAGCATTTGCCGCAACTGGCAGCCCGTTATAGCGGGAATAACAGCATGGATCAAATGCTGAAAGATGTCGACGTTTATGTAACCGTTCCGCGAATTTTATTGGATGAAACGGTTTCACCGCATTTTGCCGAGAATGCGCCGGTTGTTGCGGAAATTTTAAATTTAATCGCTGCCGAGCAGTTTGCGCCCTATCCCTTCTTTTCCGAATCCTGTAAAGATATTGACTTCAGTCAATTTAAACCGCGCGGCCATTACCTGGATGGCCGTTTCCCGGAATTGGCGGGCTATTTTCGAGCGGTGATCTGGTTGAGCAGGATCGAAATATATTTGCTGGCGCCAAATGCCCGCCCGTTAATTTGCCCGAAGCAGACCGCTGCCGATATTCAACGCCAGGTGATCGATGCGGTTTTAATTGCCGAGCTTGTAGAATTGGCAGGGGTAAATTCCGTCTATGAAGAGGTCGAAGACATCATTCTTTTATTGGCCGGGGAGCAGGATAATGTTAGCCTGCCCAATTTGCAATTCCTCATCGAAACCAATCAACTGACTGATGCCAGCCAATTGTTAGACAGCCTTGCTCTACAAGCATTTCAAGATACGCTGGTGACAAAATCATGGGCCTTCCAGAGAATTTTATCGCAAGTACTGGCAGATGATGATCCGCTTACTCCCAATAGCATCCGGCCGGCATCGGCATTCCTGTTGTTCGGCCAAAGATTTGTAATCGATTCCTTCGTCTCCGGCAACGTTGTTTATGATAAAATCACTTATAATGGGGATGACATTTGCCGCCTGTTCCCGAAAACGCTCGACATTCTATTCGCCCTGGGCAATGATGCTGCGGCACAATTGCTGGTGCCGGAATTAGATGAATATCACTATTCAACAAACCTCGCCGCTTTGCGCTATTTAATCGATTCTTATGATGATTCCTTCTGGCAAAATTCCGTTTACACCATGTGGCTGAGTGCAATCCGCGCTATCAATCCGCCGGAAAGCCGCAATCATTTACCCGCTTTTATGCAAACCGGCGCCTGGTGGCAGCAAAAGCTTAACACACAGTTAGCCTCCTGGACAGAGCTTCGCCACGATTATCTTTTATATGCCAAACAATCATACACCGGGGCGTTAGTTTGCTCCTACCCCTATGGATATGTGGAGCCTATTCCGGAGGTTTATGGCGGTTTACGCCAGCTTGCCGAAATTGCCGGGGAAAAATTTGCCGCTCTCAATTTTAACGATAGCGACTTAAAATTCCTGGTAACGGGTTATTTTGAAGGGCTCCGGAATATCACCTCAAAGCTGGAAACGATTGCCCGAAAAGAGCTGGCCGGGGAAGCGCTTTCCTCTGAAGAAGAAGTGTTTATGAAATCTCTCCTATATAAAGATTATGCCGGGCAATTTTTTGGCTGGTACGTGGAGTTGATTTCCGGCTTTGAAATGGCGGAAGATTTTACTGATTACCTGGTAGCGGATTATCACACCACGCCAACGGATTGCGACGGCAGTATAATGGGATGGGTTTCCCACGCCGGAACCGGTTCCGCGGATTTGGCAATCGTTCCGGCCACGCTGCCGGACGGGCAAACCATTGCTTT
The DNA here is from genome assembly GCA_964015645.1 of uncultured bacterium. GTDB lineage: Bacteria > Calditrichota > Calditrichia > RBG-13-44-9 > J075 > CAXHHS01. The sequence goes on along the minus strand of CAXHHS010001187.1, from coordinate 84 downwards.
TGCCGGCCCGGTTATGAGTTATCACGAATATACCTCGACAAATTTTTTAAGATTAACCGATGAGGACTGGGAGCAAACTTATTT
>CAXHHS010001186.1:0-2178 GCA_964015645.1 uncultured bacterium | reverse complement strand
ACACCAAGAAGCTCGTCGGCAGCGTCAGATGTGTATAAGAGACAGTTCCAGGTCGCGGCTCTCAGCCTCAGAGGCCTCTCCGGCAAGAAAACGGTTGATCAGTTTTTCGTACTGGATTTCATTCATTTTTAAATGTATCAGCTATTTTGGCGTTATCAAAACGCTATTTTTTCGGCAACCGGGAAAATATCTGCCATTCCCCTCTAAAGTCATGCACGTTAACCTTCGCGTTTTTTACGGAGAAAAGTAGGCAAATTCCCCGCCTTTCAAAGGAGGGGACAGGTTTTCGACGCGTTTAGCGAGAAAATCAGGGGTGGTTGAAAGCGTTGAATTAGTGCAACCACCCCTGCATCGTTCGCTGGACGCGTCACGATGCTGTCCCCTCCTTAATTAAGGCGGGGAATTTGCTGCATTTTTTCCATAATTTGCCAAGATTAAACCGATACGCTTTTAAAAGAAATGGCAAATTTCTACTCTGCTCCATGCAGGTTATTGCACATTGAGTTCGATCATATCACCAATATGTATTTCGCCAAGATAGGTTTTGCCATTGCTTTCAACAACCGTTTCTTTGAAAGCAAAGATTTCGACAAAAATTCCTTCGGTTGATTCCTGGCCTAAAATTCTGTCCATTTCATCGGCGGAAAATGTATATTCGCCGGCCCCGGCATCGACCATCACAAAAGAATCTTCCCAAAAGTCTTCGAAATCTTCATCGGGGTTGCCCATTTCAGGGTGGTCGGAACAATATTCTTCAAAAGAGAATTGGGGAAAAACCGAGATCAGGAGAGAGTCGCCAGCCACGCCGCCTTGCCAGGTAAGCTGTAAATCACCACCTCGATTGTAGGTATCACCATCTGCCGGCTCGGTTAATTGCACCAATTCTCCCGGTGCGTTTAATTCCAGGTTAATTGGCGGAACTTGCGCGGAACCGCTTGTTTCGTAGCGGTACACAACACCGGGGCGAAACGGAATTTGGAGTTGCGGTTCCCAAACATAAGTGCTGTCTTCAAAATAATCATCCGACAATGGCCCAAAGAGATCGTAAAAGATACCGAATTCATCTTCGGTTTTGAGAAGTTCGGTACTTTCACCATCGTAGTGTACCGTCACGGTGCCCATATCGAAACTAAAAACCTGGGTCGTATCATTTAAGGCAGCGTTATTGATTGCAACGGCAAAAGCATCGCTAAAAATTTTCCGGCTTTCATCATCGCCGGTGTAATAAGGCGTCCAGCCCAGGCCGAAAAAGGCATCTACCGTTTCAATTTTAACACCGGTGGATTTAAGCGCCGCCATCTGTTTGCGCACCATAAATTGGGCCGCCCGGGATGATTGTCCATTGCGATTTGGGCTTGTGGGAGCGGTTATATTGTTTTTACCAAGCTCGTTACAGCCTGCTGCTGCCAGGATCAAACATCCGGTTAAAACGATTTTAAGAATGGATTTTAGGGATTTCATAATGAAAGGTTCTCCTAATAGGGTTTTTGAGTGAATGTTAACAAATACAGTAATCGCATTTACGACTATTGCAACCGGGCCCGTTTTTTTGCAAGCAGCCATTGCGAAATTGCTGTTTCATCCATTTACTACAACTGACACTTTCAAAAACCCTATCTATCCAGATCAAAAATAAAAAAAGTATATCAATACCAGAAGATGGCGAAGTTTTTCCCGCAGCGTTTTCAGTGTTTTGCTCATACGGCTTTCTACGGTTTTGATGGAAATATCCAGGACTTCGGCAATTTCGGCGTACTTCAGCCCATCGAATTTATTTAGCATAAAAACAGTGCGCTGTGCTTCCGGTAAATCTTGCAACACATCGTCAACATATTCTTGAAATTTGCGGCTTGTTTCGGTTTGTGAAATTTGCTCTACTGGCACATCTTCCACAAAATAAGATTGTTTGAGCGCTTTTTTCTTGAGGTGATTGATTGCCAGGTTATTTGCGGAACAATAGAGGTAGGCTTTGATCGAGCGGGTTTCATCCAGGCGTTCCCGTTGTTTCCACACCGCCAGGAACAAATCCTGAACTAAATCCATGGCGGTTGTTTCATTGCGGGTTTTGCGCCAAAGGAAGCGATAGAGCGGTTCGTAATAGGTTTGGCACAGCGCTTTGAACGCTGTATTATCGGAAAGTTTGATCGCCGCAACGAGTTCTATTTCCCTGGTATGTTT
>CAXHHS010001185.1:0-2179 GCA_964015645.1 uncultured bacterium | reverse complement strand
GTTTGCAAATGGAGTGTTTTCTTCTTGCCACCATCTGCAATTTCTGTAGTAATTTCTTCTTCCGCTTCGCTAACATCCGGGGCATCGGGATCGATAAATTCTACTTCAATTTCCCTCCCATTGCTGCGCACAAAGAGAAATTGATCCCCTTCCGGGAATTGGTGGTTGACAATGGTCATCGCCAGCGGTGATAACAGGTAGCGCTCAATCGCACGTTTCAGAGGCCGGGCGCCAAGATCGAGCGTAAAGCCTTTATCTAACAGAAAATCGGTTGCGGAATCGTGCCACTCTACTGCCCAATCGCGGTTGCGCAGGCCGCGGCGGTTCATTACCTCGCCTAATTCTTTACGAAGAATTTCTCGCATAACAGACCGGCTGAGCGGGTGAAAGACAATTACCCGGTCGATACGGTTGAGGAACTCTTTGCGAAAGGTTTTTTCAATCGCCCGGGAAACTCGCCCCGGGGTAAAACCATCACTGTTATCAGTAAAACCGATTGCAGCACCGCTGGGAATTACGCCACCCAAATTGGAGGTCATAATGATAATACAATGGCGGAAATCCGCTGTATTACCTTTACGGTCGGTTAAACGGCCATCATCAAATACTTGCAGAAACAAATCCCAAACATTGCTGGCGGCTTTTTCGAATTCATCTAATAACACCACGGAAAACGGCTGTTTACGAATTTGATGCACCAGTGCCTGGCCCTGCGAACCGCTTTCGGTATCTCCCAAAATCCGGCCCAAAGAATCGGGGTTTTGAAATTCGCTCATATCCAGCCGGATGATTCGCTGGGGAGAGCCGAAAAGAAACTCCGCCAACCGTTTGGCGATTTCGGTTTTGCCGGTTCCGGTTGGCCCGGCGAACAAAAAAACGCCTTGCGGGCGAGTGGGATCTGTCAATCCCGCTTTAATCATCGCGGTGCGTTCCACCAGACAGTCGATGGCTTCGGACTGACCCATCACACTTTTTTGAAAAAAATCTCGCAGCGATTCCAAATTCAACCCCTTGCGTTCATCGAGGATGGAAACGGGCAGCCCGGTCATTTGCGAGAGCGTTACCAGCATCTCGTCAATCGTCATTTTCGGTGGTGTATCCTGGCTGCCGGGTGTTAATCGTTTCCATGTTAAATCGAGAAATTGCAATAAGTTACCGGGTGCGGCTTTGTCGCCCATGTATTGCTGCGTTAGTTGAAATGCTTCCTGCAAGGTATCTTCCGAAATGATCGTCGCTTTGCTGCCAGCGCTTTGCTGTTCGATCCATTGCTGAACCAGTTTAATCGTGTCAGTGTTAGACAGCGGCTCGATTTGCAAGCGATCGAACGCCGTGCGAACGCGCGGCACATTTAATTTTAACCGCTCGAAAGCGGCCGGTTGCGTTTCGCCGATGAGGATAATTTCGCCGCGTTCGATGTAGGGCAAAATCATATCCAGCGCCGATGTACGGCTATGGCGATGGGTTCCTGCCCACATCAACTCGTGGAAATTGGGCACAATCCATAACACTTTCTTTTTGCTGCTTACGTTTTTTACCAGCATCTGAATACGTTCTTCGAGCTGCCCGATATACACTTGCCCGGCGAGAATATCCGTGGCGCCGGCTTCGAAAATTGTCCAGCCGCTTTCCCGCATTTGCCAGCCAGCCATTTGGACGATGGCCGTTTTGCCCACACCGGAGTCGCCTACCATCAAAACGGAATGTGGTGGATGATCGGTTAATAGCGTTTGCAAATCGCCGGCAATTTTTAAGTGATAAGGGTGTTCAATCCATTGCGGCGTGCTGGTTTCGGGTTCGAATAAAATTCGCCCGACAGATCTTAGAAATTCTTTGTCGATTCGGGTGCGTTGCCATTCATTTAGCTCTGCCAGCAAGGGTGCATTCAGTTCGCTGTCCAGGGCTTTTAAAACTTCTTCCGTATCTTCGGCCTGATCATCGGTAAGTAAATTTAGCGAGTCACCAAACGTTAGTTTCTCACCTTTTTTGATGCGCTCGTTGATAAACTCTTGTAATGCCCGCAGCGGAACAGCATCCAACCAGGTAGTTTCAACACGTGATAAAATTTCCCCGATCACCGGTCTTTCGATTTTGAGATTGATAAATCGCAGCGCAAAAAATCGCACCCCGTACATAGTCGCATACATAATCGCCAGGATCGCCGGTCGAATGTCGTTGGAAT
>CAXHHS010001184.1:0-2183 GCA_964015645.1 uncultured bacterium | reverse complement strand
AGCGTCAGATGTGTATAAGAGACAGCGTATTCACTGGCAAATATCCAGGGAATATTTTCAGCCGGTTTTTGCGGGTTCTGGTGGTCGCACATTCCCAAAGAAAAAATCCAATCGTTTCTACAAACGTTTCACGCCAGGCTGCCGGAAAACGCGCTGGTTGTTTTTCTCGACAATCGTTATGTAGAAGGCAGCAGCACAGCAATTTCCCGGCGTGATGAAGCGGGAAACACTTACCAAATTCGCAAGCTGAAAGATGGTTCGAGCCATGAGGTCTTAAAAAATTTTCCAAGTGAAAATGAGCTAAAGGCAAATATCGGTAAATTTTCACAAAATTTTCATTTGGAAGAACTTAGGTATTATTGGTTGCTGTCTTACCAACTGAAAAAATTCTAATTGCGTTGGCTGAAGGTTTTTGATTCAATATCTTTCCGCATGAAAGAACGAATGATTATCGATGGTTATAATGTATTACACTCCCGCGCCTTTATCGCACCCGCCCACCTTGATTTGGAAGGTCAGCGAGAGCATCTAATACGCCTATTAAAATCTTATGCAGCAAAAACCGGCACCCATATTACTGTGGTATTTGATAATTCACAAAAGCCTTCGAGTACTATTCGGCAAAACAAACGGCTCAAACTGGTTTACAGCTTACCCGGCAAAGAAGCTGATGACATCATCAGACAAATGATCCGCTCCGAAAAAACCCCATCGAGTGTGTTGGTTGTTTCTTCTGATCGCATGATTCGCTTTTCTGCAAAAGATCATGGCATTTCCAATTTATCCAGTGAAGAATTTTGCGGGATTATGCGTTCGGCAAATAGCGCTAAAAAAGCCGGTAAAGTCAAATTTTCGGAGGAACAATTCCAATCATCCAAAAAATACGGCGCCAATATCAGCGATAGCGAAGTTCAGTTCTGGAAATCTCTTTTCGAGCAAGGCGATTCCGATGAATGATAAAAAACTACTTTCCCAAAAAGGATTTATCTATACCGTTTTAATAATTGGTGTGGTGACGCTGACGCTCCTTAATTTTTGGGGTTGGTTTTTTATTCGAGGCGTGGAGCAGCAAATGCTGCAACAGTTAGCCCGCGACTCTGAGCGAATGGCGCAGATATATGCATTAAATATTAGCGAAAAATATGTTTTGGAAGACCTGGAAATCGCCCCGGAATCCGGCATCGAACTGCTGACACTGCAACAACTATTATACGAATTTAAAGAAACCAGCAACCTGGAATACCTATTTATTTCCTTTATCAACGAAAACCGTTTTATTGACCCGGAATCCAATCCGGACAAAAAGAAGCGGATTCGTAATTTTCCTATCAATGATTCTTTGTTTCAACAAGTAAGCCTCCGGGACACAACTGTCGCTGAGCGGGTGTTTTTTGCCGGAGAGTATTTTATGACGACGTATGCCTCCATTTCCAACGACGCAGGCTTTCCGATTGCCATTCTGATAATGGAGGCGCGGGCGGAGGTTTTTTCCGAGCTTCAGTTTTTCCGCAACGCATTGTTTTATATGGGATTGAGCGGCGTACTTATCATTATTATTTTTGCCGGGATTATTGTTGTGGCGGTGCGAGCGTTGTTTCAATCGGAGGAAAAACTGCACCAGCAATCTCGTTTGGCTCACCTTGGTCAGATGGCGGCTATGGTGGCGCATGAAATTCGCAACCCCTTAAGCATCATCAAAGGGTCCGCGGATGTGCTGCGTAAAAAATATGCTTCGGAGGAGAACGAGTTATTCGATTTTATCCCCGATGAAATAAACCGCCTGAACCGACTGGTAAACGATTTTTTGCAATTTGCTCGCCGAAAAGAACTGCCTTTGCAGCCCGTCAACACATTGGAAATTTTGCAAACGATGATCGAAAATATCAACGATCCGCGCATCAAAACGGATTTGGATAGCAGTGCCCCGGAGATTATGCTGGAAAGCGACGCATTTAAACAGGTGATGATAAACATTATCGAAAATGCGCGAAAATCAACCCCGGAGCCAGCAAGTGAAGAAGAAATCGCCCAACAAAACGGTTGTATTGTGGTGCGTTCGAGGATTGTTAGCCAGCGCTCAAAAAAATTTACGATCGAAGTGGAAGACCGCGGCGAAGGGATGTCCCCGGAAACATTCTGTCTCTTATACACATCTGACGCTGCCGACGAGCTTCTTGGTGTAG
>CAXHHS010001183.1:0-2189 GCA_964015645.1 uncultured bacterium | reverse complement strand
AAGAGACAGATGGTAATCCTGGTGGTAACGTTAATCCATAAATCAAACCGGTAATTGCTGCCGACCAATCGCCGATAGTAGTTTCCTTTCCGCTAAAGCGGTTCAAAAAATGTTCCGTCAGCACCGCCGAGGCCGTTGCAGTGGTTAAGGAAAACAATGCGACGATGCCAAAGGCATAAATCGAAAAAAATGCAACCGGCAGGAGGGCGTAAACAACATTCCGCATGATAACATCAGTGCTTGCACCGCTGATGATGTGGGGCGAGGTGTGGATTTCGAGAGTCTTTTGCATTTAGTGATTTAGTGATTTAGTGATTTAGTGATTTTGGTGATTTGGCGTATTTAAATCGCTAAATCGCCAAATCACCCAATTATCGTTACGATGCCGCCTTCTTCTCCCGTAAAATCCCCTTGGCGATTCGGAAATATTGCACCAGGGGAATATGCGAAGGGCAGACATAGGAGCAGGAGCCGCATTCGAAACAGTCAAAAAGGTGATATGCTTCTGCCATACGTTCGTATTCTTCGTATTGGGCAAGAATGCCGAGACGCGAGGGATTGAGAAACATCGGGCAAATATCCACACAGTAGGCGCAGCGAATGCAGGGGTAAATTTTCTGCGAGATCGTACCGTCAGTTTCTTCATCTGTAAAAGCAACGACGCCGGAAGTGCCTTTGGTAATAGGAATATCCAGGCTGGAAATTGCCTGCCCCATCATCGGCCCGCCGAGAAAAACCCGGCTGATGTTGTCTTTCATCCCGGCCTGTTCCATCACGTAATGCAGCGGTGTTCCAATCGGAATCAAGTAGTTTCCTTTTTTCGTGATACCCGGTCCGGTAATGGTAATCACTCGTTCCTGAATGCCGCGGCCAAAGGGCAGCAATCGCCCAATTTCGGCAGTGGTTGCAACGTTGATAACAACAGCGTTTACATCCATCGGCAAACCACCGGAAGGAACTTCGTGATTCAACAGCGCTTTTATCAGCATTTTTTCCGCGCCCTGGGGATATTTTACCGGGCAAACTTCTACGGTTACTGGCAGACCGGGAGGAACGGTTTTTTGCAGCACTTCGGCGGCATCCAGCTTATTGGATTCGATGCCGATGATGCAGCGCTCCGCCCCGGTTACTTTCATTACGTAGCGGATGCCCATAAAAATATCATCGATTTGCTCTAACATTACCCGATGGTCAGTGGTGAGATACGGTTCGCATTCAATGCCGTTGAGAATCAAGGTGTCAATCGATTTTTCTTCCGGGATTTTCAACTTAACGTGGGTCGGAAAGGCTGCGCCGCCTAACCCGACAATCCCGGCATCCTGAATTGCGGCGATAATTTCATCCGGCGTTGCTGTTTCTACATCGCACGGTTTTCCCACCATCACTTCCTGCCCGGAGGCAGCAAATGGCTTTAGATAAACGCTCATCACCATTTTGCCATTAGCAGCCGGCGCCCAGCCAATTCGTTTCACAACGCCGGAAGCCGAGGCGTGCAGTGCAACGGAGACGAAGCCATCCGGTTCGGCAATTTTTTGCCCGCGAATCACTTCCTGGCCTTCCTTCACCATAGCTTTTGCCGGTTTGCCAGCGTGTTGTGAAAGCGGAATAATCATCACCGGGGCGAAAGGGAAGCGGCGAATGGCCATACCGCTGGTTTCTGACTTGGCCTCCGGCGGGTGGATGCCGTGGGAGAATGTATTTTTCACTGTAACAGCCATTATTTTATTAAAATTTAGTGATTTATTGATTCGGCGATTTAGCGAATTTAAATTGCTATATCGCCAAATTACCCAATCGCTAATTAAACTTTTCTGCTCGTTTAATCCATTTATCAATATCTTTCTCCGAGCGGTCCGCCGGGAGGCCAGGATGAATGACTTGCGCGGTGCATTTCTCCGCTGCTTTTACCAGGTCTTTATACGGCCCACCGTTGGAATCTTTGATAAAGGCTTTTTTGTCCTCGTTATATTGAAATATTTTGCTGTTGATTTTGATACACTCGTCGCAGGAGGTGCATTCTTCCGTATCCAGCCAGGGAGCCATGTAGTCGCCATCGGTTGCGGGAGCGGCTGCTTCTGCTGGTGCCGGAGGAGCTGTATCCGGAACTGCGACTGCCGGAATTTCACCGCCTACCAGCAAAGCTAGGCCCTGGCCGTTTCCGCCGGCAAGCTGCATTAATCCCGCGGCGA
>CAXHHS010001182.1:0-2190 GCA_964015645.1 uncultured bacterium | reverse complement strand
TTACAAACCCTATACCAATTTCTTCAAATCGGGAAGTTATTTTATCTGCATCCCTTAGTTAAAAACCCAGCAAAACTCCGCTGCCGTTTCCCCGGTGAGATGTTCTAACCACTTGCAAACAAGCCCGTTATGAACCGGCAGGCCGTTGGAGCTATTTGTCATAATAATAATCGCGTGGCCTTCGGTTGGCGCAATTTGTATTTGGGCTGTCCAGCCAAGATTCGAGCCAACATGCCCAATATACTTGAGTTCGTTTAATTGCCGAACCTGGTGCGCCAAACGGTAGGGCAAACCGGTCGCGGGCTGTGCATCCAAAATCCAATTTATCGTTTGAGCATCGAGGCCGGGAAAGGCTGATGAATTATTATTCGCAGCGGAAATTACAGACAGGGCAAAATTGGTCATGTCATCCAGCGTGCTCATTAAACCGGCAGCGCCCAGGGCAACAAATTGGCGTGGAGAAACGGCATCGCCATTTGGGTTGTAGGGCGTTGCCAGCGTAGATTGTATTTCCGGCGTAAACCTGAAATCGCTGGCAAGCATTCCAAGTGGGTTTAGAATCTGCGCTTTCATATACTCAGCAAATGGTTGCCCGCTAACTTCCTCAATGGCCAATTGGGTTACGGTAATGCCGCCCCCGGAATAATTGGTTGCAGAGCCGGGATCATATACAATTCTTACATCGCCGGCGCCGTTTGTTGCCCCGGAAAGGGATTGTTCCAGGGTTGGCAAATTTGTTCCCAATGAAAAACCGGGATACCCCGAAAGCGAAGTACCGCCCTGGTGCGCTAACAAACGCCGCAATGTTATTTTGGAGTGATCGAACTGCGATGACGGAAATTGCCAGCGGGTTAAATACGTTTCAATGGGAACATCAAAATCGATTTGCCCTTCCGCTGCCAGGCGCATGGCTCCCCACCCGGTAAAAATTTTGGAAATAGAGCCAATATTGAAGACGGTAGATTCCGTAACGGTTAAACCGGTTTCAATATTGGCAAATCCAACGCCTTTTTTCCAGGCAACCTGCCCATTCTCGATAAAGGCAACCGCTACGCCGGGCACGGAAAATTGTTGCATCAACGCCGGTACCAGCGACTCCAATTGCGTTTCAAATATCGTCGATGTTGGGGGCTGTTCGGTTTCCATTGGCGATTCTTTCGAACACCGCCACCCGATTGTAAGTATTACGCCGGTTAAAATAACTAAGCCGATTAATTTCTGTAAAAACAATTGGTTGTAGTTTCGGTTTTTGAAAGATTGATTCCCCATAAATGCCCCTCATTTCAAAAATAACAGTTTCTTTGAATTTACATAACGCCCGCCCGCGCTTAGCGTGTAAACATAAATACCGCTCGCAACTAAACGATTCGCATGATCGGTTCCATCCCAAACTGCCGTATGGACGCCAGGTGGCTGTTTTCCCCTCACCAGCGTCGTTATCCTTCGACCATTCGTATCAAATATCACTAATTCAATGCTTGTGGCTTTTCCCAATTCGAATGCAATCGTGGTTTCAGGATTAAACGGATTGGGATAATTCTGTTGCAGAACAAAATCCCCCGGAATGATTCCGGGCGTATTGTTAATGGCGGTAACGGTGGAGCGTTTAAAGATACCGCTATCCGTGGCGGCAAAAAGAACATCTTGATTGTTAAAGGCCAGGGCATATATGGTGGAATCCGTTAACCCTTCGTTGAGTTTCATCCAGGTGGTTTCGCCATTTTTAACCCGGTATACTCCGTTAGCCCTTCCGGCGAAAATATCTCCAACCGAATTGACGGCAAAACATCCAACGCCTCCATCTAACCCGGTGTTAAACGGTTGCCAGGTTGCACCGCTATCTGTCGAGCGAAAGACGTCTCCCGATACCGATGCGAAAATATCACCATTCGGATGAGCCAGCAATGCCACTGCAAAGGTTGACGGAAAGATAGGTTCCCAGGTATCTCCATTGGCGTTTAGACGGTAAATGCCGTCATACATCATCGAATTCACATCGTGCACCACACCGGCATAAACATTGTTTCCCGGATCAATCGCCAGCGAAACCACATTGTGCCCGTTGGCGTTGGGAGAAAACCCGGAATCTTCAAATTGCCACCCCGGGGCATCTTGCGGATAACAATAGACGATTCCGGGAAAACTGCCGCTTAACCCGGCGCATACAGTGCCGTTTCCGCTGCTGACCAA
>CAXHHS010001181.1:0-2191 GCA_964015645.1 uncultured bacterium | reverse complement strand
GTGTAATACACCTCGTAACGTTTTGCCCCAAATGCCATCGTAATTTTTGAGAGATGCTCATTGGTAGGATCAACCGTAACAAAGGTAAATTTATAAAGCCCGGAAGCCGGCATTTTTTGGCAAGCGAATATTAAGATTTTCTCTTCTTCCATCATTTTGCGGATGGTTCCCGGGACGCGCTTCATGGTATTCTGAATAAACTTAACCCGTTCTTCACTCAATATTTCATCGGTAATTTCGAGCGCTCTAAATCCGTAAAGGTTTGCGACTTCCCGGTAAACGCTGTGGTGATCAACTTTGAATTCGTTTACTAAAATTTGCGCCAGGTTTCTTCGGCCATTGGTTTTTTCAGTTTCCTTAAGCTGTAAGGCTTCCTGGAGTGTTTGAAGTTCCAGAACGTTTTTTTGAACCAATGTTTCGCCAAGTTGATATGTAAAATCTCGCACTTATGTGTTCCTTCGTGATTCGTAACGCGTGATACGTTTTCATGGCTAAATAGCTGGATGGTTACATGGTTAATAGCCATCCAGCCATTTAACCATCCAACGATTTAACCGTTATTGAAACGGCGATTTTGGTTTCACCAGGGTCATTTCCGATGAAAGCAGCGTTAGCGCCGTAATGACAATCATAATGACCATACCAATTACCACTTGAATAAATTCGATGGCATTTTTTAGTTTATAAACGGTTTCTTTTTCATAAAACTCTGCAATTTGCAGCGATGTATGTTTAATCGTACCGGTTTCAGCGCCGGAATTGAATCTGGATAATGCCGTTCGGGTAAACACCTGGGTCGCTTCAAAGGATTTTACCAATCCTTTTCCCTGGCTCAGCATCATCGGAATGGCAACAGTTTTGATTTGATGTTCCATATATTTATTGCCACAGGCTTCGGCTGCGAGTTTAATGGCATCAATATTTTCCCCGGAACTGCTGTACAGGGCGGAAAATACCCGGCAAAAAATTTCGATTTGAGTTTTATGAATTAGGCTCCCCAGGATGGGAATTTTGATGATGTATTTATCTTTGAAAAACTGGCCTTTGGGAGTGCGGATAAAATAAGCAAATCCAATTGCGACAATTAACATTACTATTGAGACGCTAAAAAAATTTGCGACTAAAAAATCACTAAAATCAAGCGTTGCTGCGGTCATTGGAGGCAGCTCTGTGCCCAATTTTGTAAACAACCTTGCGGTTTCCGGAAAAATATAGGCGATGTAATAAATGCAAGCGCCGAAAAGTGCCAGTAGTGTAAAAATTGGCATAATGAGCGCACTTCGTAGATTCCGTTTAAATTCCGCTCTTCTTTCCAAAAACTTAGCGGTGCTCTCGTAAATTGTCACCATATTGCCGCTTTTGGATGCCAATCCTAACATACGAGCGGAGAAACGCCCCAAGGCTCTCTCCTGGCGGATAAATGCTTCTTCACTATCTTTGCCCTGGCGAAGGTCGTTATTGATTTCTTTCAACGCGTCTCTTAACGTCGGATGCTGCACTTCGTTAATGAGTAGTTGGAATACTTCGTTAAAGGATAATTTTTCTCGCAGCAAATCCGCACTTAGGCGTACAAATGTCACAATTTCCACATCTGGCGGTTTAAATTTAAAATCGAAGAGTTTCGGCTGGATGTAAATCAGTTCATAACCCAATCGCTCCAGGGCAAACTTGACCTCGTCTTTCGTGAATGCCTTTTGTTCACCCTTAAAAGGAAGATCATTGCCCTTACGCACTTTGTATATAAACGTCTTGCGCTTGCGGATACGGGCAATGCTAACTTTATGCTGGCCGGCAAGCTGCTTGATTTTTAGTTTGGCTTCACTAAACGTATCTGCCTTTACAATCCCTTGCACAGACTTACCCCTAACAGATGTTCCTTCGAATCTGAAATCAGGCATTCTATTTCAATCCCTCTTAATTGAGCGTTGTCGTCGTAATGATATTTTCCGTAATTGTTACATATACTTTTACCGGGTTTGTGCCGTCATTTCCGGTTCTTCTTCCACTTCCTTCAATATAAATAGTTGTTGCTGATACAAATATTTCGCCCCCGCTGGAAACCGGGGCGGTTCCGGTTGGTGCTGTTAGTGTGACGCGGTAGTCGCCGTTGGGATTTGTGTTTTCAAATGGGCTTAATTTAAACCCTTGAAAGTTCTGGGAACCGCCGCCTAACATTTGTGAGGTTCGGAAA
>CAXHHS010001180.1:0-2199 GCA_964015645.1 uncultured bacterium | reverse complement strand
CGGCGATTGAAGAATTTAGCATGGAAGAAAGCGCGGCGTTTGCCGTTAATTTCAGGACCGCCTGGGTGTCCCTGTTTGTGATGGCAAAATTGCAGCCGGAAGAACGTTTGCTAATCACAGCGGCAGCCGGTGGCGTCGGAACGGCAGCCGTTCAATTGGCAGCAAAATTAGGATGCCGGGTGTATGGTATGGCCGGCAGTTCCCAGAAAATAGAGCTGTTAAAATCACTTGGTGCAACCGATGCGATCAACTATCGCGAACCGGGTTGTTTTGATAAACTTCGGGAACTTGAAAGCGGGATAGATGTGGTCTTGGAAATGGTTGGCGGCAAGATATTCAAAGAAAGTTTTAACCTGCTAAATCCGTTTGGCCGCATCATGATTGCCGGATTTGCCAGCCTGGATTTGAAAAAGTGGAACCCGTATTCCTGGCTCAAAACCTGGCAGGATGTCCCGCGTTTCGATATTAGAACGATGGCGGAAAAATCCGTCGCAGTGATGGGTTCGCATCTCGGGTACTTATTAGAACGACCGGAACAGATGCAGCAGATTTTTGACGATTTAAAAGCGTTTGTCATCAAACACCAAATCAAACCAATAATCGGAAAAGTGTTTCCGTTTGAAGAAACATCAGAGGCGCACCGGTTTATCGAATCTCGAAAGAGCACCGGAAAAATTTTGCTGAAGCATACCAAATAAGTAAAACGCTATTAACAGTATGAGACTTCAAGTACACGAAAAGGTTTTTTTATTGGCTATAAGCCTAGCAAATGGCCACCAAATTATTGGTTAACTTTTTCAAACCAATCAGCATATTTCTTTATAATTGGATTCAGTACTTCTCGTGAATCTTTACCATCAATTAAGTAATACATTTGAGCCAAAGAATCACCACACTTAGCTATACCAGATCTAGCACCTTGTACAACCGAAGTATTGTATTCATTTCTTTTGCTCGAATAATGCTTGCTGCGATTACATAAGGAATTTATTACTTCAAACTCTGGCAAACTCCATATTTCAAAAAAGAACATCTCCTCATCGGTTAAACTTAAACCTTTTTTCTTTTTATCGTTGATTTGTTCGTAGCTTGCATTCGCAATCCACTCGCGTAAATGATTTAAACCAAAAACTAAAAAGAAAATTAGTCTATCATTTGGGTTATTGCGAAATTCAACCATTGCTGACTGAATTTCAGCAAATAAATCTCTATCTGTTTTTATACCAAAGTAGTTCATTTATACTTTCCTTGAGTTAGTATAGAATGAATCGTTTTGTAATGTTATTTCACCTTCTGAAACGCTTCTTTCAACCACTGGTAAAACTCCTCGCTAATGCCCATGCTGCTAAATCCACCATCGTGGTAGAGATTTTGTAGAGTCACTTTTCGGGTAAGGTCGGAAAATAACGTCACGATATAATCCGCGCATTCTTCTGCTGTGGCGTTTCCTAATGGTGAATTTCGTTTGGCGTATTCAAACAGCGTATCAAAGCCATCAATACCGCTGCCGGCGGTGGTAACAGTTGGGCTTTGCGACACGGTATTGACACGAATTCCCTTTTTACCGAGCCGCGCGCCGTAATTCCGGGCAACCGCTTCCAGCAATGCTTTGGCATCATTCATATCGCGATAACGGGAGAAAATGCGCTGTGCCCCGATGTAGCTCAGAGCAATAATGCTGGCGTTTTCATTCAACACCGGAAGCGCTGCCTGAATAATCCGGTGCAGCGAAATCGCCGAAACATCCAGCGATTTTAAATACCAATCATAATTCAAATCCTCATAATCGCGATGTTTACGGATATTGATCGACATGCCAATTGAGTGTAAAATAAAATCGACGCCGCCATAATGTTCTTTTGCCTGTTCAAACAACGATTTGAGGTCTTCATCCTTGGTAGCATCCGCTTTGATAACCGGGGCATCGCCGCAAATTTTCGCCAAATCGTTTACTTTCCCAAAGCGCATCGCCACCGGTGCATTGGAAATGATGAATCTACCGCCTTCATCAAAAACCCGCAGGGCAATTTGCCAGGCGATAGAACTTTCATCTAACGGGCCAAAGATGACACCTGTTTTTCCCTCCAAAAGTCCATAAGATTTTTTCGACATACGTTTATCTCCTCTTTGTGCTGAATTCTCAACAAAATTTCATATTTAAATAATTTCAATCGTCCCTACGGGCTACGGTTTATACAC
>CAXHHS010001179.1:0-2212 GCA_964015645.1 uncultured bacterium | reverse complement strand
TACACCAAGAAGCTCGTCGGCAGCGTCAGATGTGTATAAGAGACAGCGTTAGCAGTTAATTTGGCACACGCAGAAAAAATGGCGGCATTGGCTAAGAAACACAATATCCACTTGCTGACGAATTATGAAACGACCTGGTACGGCAGCACCCATAAATCTTACAACCTGGTTCATAAAAAAAACGCCATTGGCGATATCCGGAAAATCGTCGTGCATGACGGCCATAAAGGTCCTCGCGAAATCGGTGTTAACAAAGAATTCCTAGAATGGCTAACCGATCCACAGCAAAACGGCGGCGGCGCAATTATCGATTTTGGCTGCTATGGCGCGGATTTAATTACCTGGTTGCTAAACGGGGAACGACCGCTATCCGTTACCGCCGTTATTCAGCAAATTAAACCGGATATTTACCCGAATGTTGATGATGAAGCAACGATTATTCTTACCTATCCGAAAGCACAGGGCATTATTCAGGCATCCTGGAATTGGCCGATCAATCGCAAAGATATGGAAATCTACGGCCAGAATGGTTACATTCGAACGATCGACGGCGCTCGCATGCAGATTCGTGAAAGCGAACAACACAAAGAACGCAATCTCACAGCAAAACCGTTAAAACCGCCGTATGACGATCCGTTTGCTTATTTTGCCGCCATTATCCGGGGCGATATTGTAACTTCTGGCAACGATCTATCATCTCTAAAAACAAATATGATCGTTATGGAAATTCTTGATGCAGCAATTCAATCGGCCAAAGAAGGCAAAACGATTTATTTGCAAGCATCAAGATAAGCAAGGAGCATTTCATGAAAATGGAATTCGATTACATTAACGATGAGCTAAAATTAAAATATCCCTGTCCCTGGGTGTACAAACTGATTGGCCGAAACGCCGGAAAAATTCGCACGGCAATCTCGGAAGCCGTTGCAGGTGATGATTACCAGGTAAAATTTTCCAATTTCAGCGCTAAAGGAAATTACATCTGCATGAACCTGGAAATAACCGTAGACAGCGAATCGCATCGAACCGAAATTTTCGAAGCATTGAAAAAACACTCTGAAATTAAAATGGTGTTGTGATGATTGAATTTTATCGCTTACCAAACTGTTCAATATGCGATCAAATCCAGGAAAAGCTGGAAGAAATGGTGATTGCTCATCGCGTAGTGATTGCAGCTTCTGATGTGCCGGTACTGGTTGAAAATAAAAAAACGTACCGGGGAAGTTCAGAAATCTTGGAACATCTCAGCATGTTAAAAAAACTGAAGGAAGATTGGGATAAATTCCAGGGAGATGCTTGTTATTGTGGTGAGGATGGGGAGGTTATTTGACAAACGATTTATATGAAATTAGATATTTTATCGGCGTTTTATTTAAATTCTTATCTTAATATACAACAGACGTAAGATATAAAACCTCCCCCTTCCCATCCACACAAAAAACTCGCATCTCCTCCCCCAAAAACGAAACCGCCATAACCCCCGCCACGCCCTTGCTGAACAATGAAATATCTTTCCAGCCAGCCTCCCGGATTTTTGAACCGGCACCGGAGACAAAATAATTTAAATTCGATTGGCCTTTGAGATGCTGCAAATCATGCTCGTGGCCGCTAAAGTAGGCTTGCACGCTGTGTTTTTCCAACACCGGTTTCAGCAATTCGATGAGTTCCGGGGTATCGCCATGTTTGGTTCCCGCGGAATAAATGGGATGGTGGCCGAAGACGATTTTCCAGACACATTTACTTGCGGCAAGCGTGCTGTCCAGCCATTGCAATTGAACTTCCGGTTCTTCCCAATCGATATGGTTAAAACGGCTCTTTCTGCGATATTCTTTTACAAATGGCGTGGTATCGACAAAAACGAACTGCACTGCGATAGAGTCGTTTACCTGCCGGGCAAACGTGTAATATTTACCGGGAAGTTTCCAGCGAGCGCTTGTTTTCGAATAATCCATTTGCGCCTGAATGTTGCCGCGATAATCATGGTTGCCTAAAATGGCGTGCCAGGGTTTTTGCAGCGATTGGGCAGTATAAACATTTTCGAAGGATGTTTGCCAGTGTTTATCGGTTGTACTCTTTACACCGGCATCATAGAAATTATCGCCGGTAGTAATCACAAAGCGGCTGTTCATTTTTTCCGCTACGAATC
The DNA here is from genome assembly GCA_964015645.1 of uncultured bacterium. Lineage (GTDB taxonomy): Bacteria > Calditrichota > Calditrichia > RBG-13-44-9 > J075 > CAXHHS01. Next base: position 66 of record CAXHHS010001179.1, on the reverse strand, counting down.
CCATTTGCCGGGCAACATCTTTTTGGAAATAATTCCCCTTTCGCCCCCAATCACCCAGTACCAAAA
>CAXHHS010001178.1:0-2214 GCA_964015645.1 uncultured bacterium | reverse complement strand
GTGTTGGGCAGATAATCACTTTGCGATTCTTTTTCCCGGACCTTTTTGAGAGTCACCGGTTTTGTTGATGCCGATTTCGATTTGCTCTTGCCGCCAAAAGCGGTAAAGGAAAACGTGCATAGAAAAACAATTATTAACTTCACCCAATAATTTTGTCGCATTTTAACATCTCTCTGTTTATTGAATTTTAGTGATTTCAAGTTTGGCTTAAAACCTCCGGGAGGCTTTCACTTGCGAAGACATTTAGATAGGATAAAAGACAGTTCAACATCCCGATAAGCGGAAAAATATATAGCGCATCCTTGCGCTTTCCAAATAACAAATCAGTTTTTGATAATGGGATTATCGGAAGGGTTTTTCCGTAACTTAACTTACAGGAAAATGGGGCAATTACCGTTGAACTAATTCCAATGCTGCCAGCATTTCTTGCAAGCGATCCTGGGAAATAAATTGCCCGTTAACAATTACACTGTTAATTTTTTTGGTATGTCGAATATTTTCCAGGGGATTGGCGTCCAGCAATACCAGGTCGGCGATTTTACCGGTTTCCACGGTTCCAAGCGAGTCCAGCATTCCGAAAAATTCCGCCGGGTTGCGGGTGGCGGTTTGCAGCGTTGCTTGCGGCGACAGCCCGGCTTCTACCAAAAACGCCAATTCATCATGCAAGCTGAACCCGGGATAAACGAAAGGCGTGCCAAAATCCGTTCCCGCTAAAAACCGAATACCGGCATGATGCATTTCCGCTGTAATTTCTACCAATTTTTGATAGTTCTCTCGTTTGCCTTCGGGAGTAGAGGGAATTGGGTAGCGCTGGTTTTGGAACCAGGATTCTTTGAGCGATGCCGGAATGTATTTTAAGCGATCATCATTGGCAAACATTTCCCGATCAATCACGGATAAATAAACGCTGCGATTCGAAACCAGCGTCGGGCATTGCCAGGTATCATTTTTGAGGAATGTTTTGAATAATGAATCAGCCAGTGTTGCGTCATAAGATGCTACGACATTATTGCGAAGCGCAAAAAATTGTTTAATTCGCTCTTTGGTAAACGGTTGCTGATTTACGATGGTGTTTAGCGCAAATTCGCGCAATGCTTCGCCAACTGTGGCACACGATTCCAAAATATTGTTCAAATGCTCCAGGCTGCGAACACCGGCATTAGAGGCAACAAATGCACTAACGCCCCAGGGCACATGGCCGGCAACCGGAACCTGTTTTCGTTTTGCTTCACCGGTAATTGCTATTAGCAATTCCGGCGTTACCCGGTTGTAAATTTTGATGAAATCCATTCCGGCGGCTTGCAGCGTGCGCACGGCTTCTCGTGCTTCTTCTGCGGTGGTAACCGGATAAATTTGCGGCCCCAGGTCGCTGCCGGTTCTGCCAGGCCCGTCAATCAATTGCCCCGGTGTAAAAAATCGCGGCCCTAATGTTTCGCCGGAAGAAATTTTTCGCTTTAATTCTTTGATTTCATCAAACGCCATCGGCCCATTCATATCTCGCACGCCGGTAATGCCATTTGCCACCAGCATCGACAGCAGACGGTCAATTGATTGCGGATAAAGCATGTGGGCATGCATATCCCATAAACCGGGAATCAGGAATTTGCCGCTGGCATCAATCGTTTGCACTTCTCCTGTGAATTTCGTCTTTTCTGCTGGCCCTATCTCTATAATCCGATTACCGCTAATCACGACAGTCATTCCAGGTTGCGGTGCAGTTCCATTCATTGCAATAACGGTTACATCGGTAAATACAATGGGCTTTGCCCGGCCAAAGCCGGATGGCGAAAAAATCAAAATAAAGATGGCAATCGTTATTATCTTTCTCATAACAGCATTTCCTCATCATTTTCTTTTGCATAAATTGGTGCTGTCACACTTATATTGTTGGCGTTGTAGAATAGTTGTTACATAAGGGTTTCGGAACGTGTAACAACTGTTCTGAGACACCGCCTATAAATTGGGCAAGAATATACCGGGACGACCGGTGAAGTGTTTTACCATTTCCTGCCAACGGCTCTATGGGTTGCCCAACGGCTCTGTTATCATGAAATAACTTGTTATTTTAGGCTATGGTTGAGAAATCAGAATCTACTCGAAAATACTTGATGGCAATTCCCCTGCTTTTTTTCGCGGGATTGATTCTGTATTTGCATTTCAATAATCCTCGCGGCGAGAGTAAGCACCGGCTTTATGAAGTAAAACCAAAAACCG
>CAXHHS010001177.1:0-2214 GCA_964015645.1 uncultured bacterium | reverse complement strand
ATCGATGATTTCTACCGCTTTATCCATCGCCGGGGCGTAGTTGCCGCTGTCGTAGCGTAATGGGGCAAAATCCTGGTAGATGATTTCGTGATTGTGGGGAAAATCTTCCGGGGCAAGATAATTTTTTTTGCGGATTTCCACACGATCAATGCCCATTTCCCGGGCGGCAATGTCTAACAAGCGCTCCATTACAAAAACCCCATGCTGCCGGCCCGCACCACGATAGGGCGTTACAATCGGTTTGTTGGTGAAAACCGCTTTAAATTCGCTGTAATAATTGGGCACGTTATAGGGGCCGAGCAGCGTACACTGGCTGTTGATGGGTACGGTTAAACCGTAAGGATCGTAGGCGCCAGTGTCGTGCAAAAATACATCTTTTACGCCGAGAATTTTGCCATCGGCGGTAAGCGCAATTTCCGAATTATGTATCTGGCCGCGCTCGTGCGTGGTGGCAAAAAAGTTTTCCTGACGGTCTTCGATCCATTTTACCGGGCGGTTGAGCCGCTTTGCAATCCAGGGGATGAGCACTTCCTCCGGGTAAAACATCATAATTTTGGGCCCAAATCCACCGCCGATAAATGGCGCAATAACACGTACTTGCGACTCCGATAAACCGAGCATAAATGCCAACCCGTTGCGAATGGGAATCGGTGCTTGTGTCGTATCCCAAATCGTCATCTGCTGAGTTTTGCTATCCCAATTCGCCACTACGCCGCGGTTTTCCATAGAGGCAGCAATGCCGCGATCATAATCAAATCGACGTTTGATGACCTTATCTGCCTGGCTGAAAATGGCGTCGTAACTGCCTTTTTCTTGAATGACATGGGCGGCAAGATTGGAGTCGATCTCTTCATGAATGCGCGGCGCATCCGGTAAAAGCGCTGCTTTCAAATCGACGTTGGTGTCCAGCGGATCGATGTCGATAAAAATATCGCCGAGGGCATCCTCCGCAATGTAGCGGCTTTCGGCAACCACAACCACGACCGGCTCACCGCAATGGCGCACTTTATTTTTTGCCAGGGGTACTTGGGTGCATTTGTTAAACGTGAGGCGCTCGATAGGCGGCGGCGGAACCAACAACGGCCCCGGCTGCCAATAATCACCGAGATCATTAGCAGTATAAACCGCGATAACGCCAGGGCGTTCTAATGCGGCGGAAACATCGATGCTTAAGATGGTTCCATGGGCATAATCGCTGCGCAAAAAGGCTACGTGCAACATGCCGGGAAGGCGCACATCATCCACAAATAATGCCTGACCGGTTAGTAAGCGTGGGTCTTCGTTGCGTTTGATTGGTTTTCCGAAGTAGCGGGTTTCCATGTTAACCTCAATTAGATTTAGTCATCATCCGGATTTTCCAACCAGGAAATATCTCCCTGGTCTTTTGGCCGTCCGGAAGCTTTTTTGTTTTGGAGTAAATGATGACGACTAATGACATAGATTTTTAAACCTTCAATTTCTATTTCCTTTCGCTCTAGCCACGCATCATCAAATTCAACCCCATCTATCATATTGATAATATCAATTCGACGAGGTGCCATACCGATCTGAAAAACAACCTGGGGATTTAGAAGATCTTCCTTTGTTAATCCCATTAATGGTGCGCCGAAATTACCCAATGCTTTCATCACACACTCAACATTTTGTTCTGAGCGTCTAATCCAGATGTCAATATCACCAGTAGCTCTTGGATAACCATGTGCAGCAAGCGCATAGGCGCCGACGAGTAAGAATTCAACCCTCTCTGCGCACAATTCTGACAATATGTCGCGGAAGTCGTTGTTGAGCAATTTGTTCCCCTTTAAAAGCCCAGGCATCTAAAGCCAATTGCCACATCATTGATAATCTTTCAGCAGGTGTGGTATCACGTAAATCTAGCTCTTTTCCCTGGTCTTTTAGTTTACTGATTCTAACTTTAATTTGCCGTTTTTTCACTTTTTGCCTTTTGGTTGATCAAGCTAAAGCTTGAACTACAAGCGTTAGATTCCGGTAATAAACAAACCCAGGCTTTGGTATGTCGTTCCGGCTAACGGGTGCTCAACTTCCGTATTGTATTTCGCTCTTGTATACCGGACATCGATGTGATCTCTTAAAATATTCGATAATCGCGAAAACGAACCGGCGGTGGCGAATTTCAAAATTCCGTTTAGCTTTACTCCAAATCCCCAGGTTTTTGGCCCCGATGGGAATCCCGGTCCCTGGAATTTTCCGACG
>CAXHHS010001176.1:0-2215 GCA_964015645.1 uncultured bacterium | reverse complement strand
CCCCGGCATCGACCTATCAATTAGCGATTATGAATTTATCCGGAACCGGTATTACGCTCAAAACTCGCTACGAAGATGCCTTAGAGAATTATCGCGATACGTTTGTCGATTTTATCGATAAAAAACGCGCGGAAAGCGGCGGGCACAGCGGGATGAGAATCAGTATTAGCAACGAAGATGGCATTAACATTTCCACCGGCGATGTAAAAAGCCTCGATTTGAGCGAACTCCCCAGGTTCGAAACGCCACGCCATACCATCAACCAGGCCGCCGTACCGGCAATCATGGATTTTGGGCTATTGTCATTCTATACGATCCTGGCGTTTGCCGGTGCATTTGTGGGGTTTTTGCGGTATGATGTCCGGTAAAAATGGTTTAATCACCTTTAACAAAACCCATCATATCGACTGCTTGTGGGCTTTCGTAAACCGAAGCAGGCAATTCTTCAAAAACTGCAATATCCGTATGTTTGATAGGTTTGCCGCGAAGTGTGCCGCGGTCGTCGGAAAGGAGAATTTCGCCATGTTTTTGCCAGTTAACCCAGGCGTTTGTAAAACCGGGTTCCTGGTCAGACGCCTCTCGAAAAAAAGACCATTGCTCTACTAACCTGGTTTCCTTATCGACATACACCAGGTATTTGTTTTGCGGCGTGTCGCCCACATTTTGGAAGGTTAATTGCAAAATATCGCAGGGGCGATTGTTTTCCATTGTGCCTTCGCCGTGATATTTGAGGGTAACACCACTGTCTTTCAGTTTATAGGGCATCACCAGCCAATAGCTGTCATTAATCCAGGCGCTGTTGGCGAAGCTCAATTTTTTTGTTAGCGAATCCGGTTGAGTAATCTCCTCACCATCCTGCCAGGCACGGCCCTCCCGGGTATTTAAATTCATCAAAACAACCAGTCCTTTGGATTCGACACGAATATTTCCCGACCACTTATCCCACACGTGCAGCCGCCGCCCGAAAAATTTCCAGGTGATGTGCCGTGTATTGTCCCAGGCCTTCCGTCCGCCCAGGGCAACCATTACCTCATCAGCAATTTCGATGGCTTTGGCATCCGAGCCTGCGGCATCAAAACCGGGCAACGGGGGATTTTCGGAAGATTGGGCAATCGAAAACGTAACTCCTGCAATCAAAAGAAGAAAAATAACCGCCAGGCGCTGTATCAAATTTTTATTCATATCATTTTCCTCATAGTTGTTGATTTTGCATGTTGCTCTTTCAATTACTTACTTTTTATCTTTTGATAAACTTGTTTCAATTGGAAAAGAAGGTACGGGGTGATTTTCCTGGAGTTGCAATACGATTTCTTCGTAACGCTTAAGTTGATTATCCGGAAATCTATGCGTTGAATCTCTATTCCCAACAGGTTCAACCATAATCGAAGAAGATAGCATTGACATCAATTTTTGAATATTAGCCAGGGATAGATTGAGATTGTTTTCTTTAGAAGGAGATTCGGATAAAGAGAGTAATTCCCAGCACACAGAGAAAAGACTGCTTTGAGCTAATTGAGTAAAAATCGGATCAAATTCACTTATTTCATGCCCTTTTGGGGTTTTCCGCGAACGTCCATTTACAACGGCCCTTACCGTCAGAAGATCAGTATATGAAAATGGTTCAATTGAGAGACGCGGTAAATAAGAAATACGATGTTCAATTTCTAACGTTAAGCGTCTTGTCAACTCCTTATTGGCATTCGCTTTCGCTAAGCGCTCCTGGCGTTTGGAGTAAATGAAGGATAATCCGCTAAGAAATATCGCAGAAAGAATAAATATACCCAGGTTTGTATTGAAGAATGCGATTAATTTCTCTCCAACGCCTTTTTTCTTTACAAGTGTTTTTTTAACCTCTTCTCTAAAGATTTCTTCAGCGCGAATTTTTTTTCGGGTTTCTTCTGATAGAATCGGTGGTAGTGCTTTATCCAAACTGTCATTTGTTTGCGTTACAATTATCGATTTAGTATCCTGCTCTGCAGAAAAGCTAAAAGCTGTTAACAAAATAATTAGCTGTACAACGAGTAAAACTCTCATAAAATCCCTTGGAGTCTAAAATTAATAGAGCAAGAAATATTAGGCAATTATTTTGTTTCAATTCTAAAACTTTTTTTCCGTCATCTTTTGACGAAAAAAGAATTATTCGAACACGAGATTGACCCCGGAAAAAATCAATAATAGGGAGGTGATAATAACCAGCAGTATTTTAAGTATGTTC
>CAXHHS010001175.1:0-2216 GCA_964015645.1 uncultured bacterium | reverse complement strand
ACAGCCTTGAATTCGAACCTGGGCCTACCCCAAAAAAACTCTACAAAAGTCTTGGAAATCGCAAACATAATTTCCAAAAAACTAAAACTTCTGCAAGGAAGCGATTTACGAGTTAGAGAAAATCCTAATAAAGCCCAAGAATATCTTCAAGAGCTTCCCGATAAATCCCTGATTGGGCGTGAATTAGGTGTTGATTACTTGCTGACAATTGGCTATAGGGATTTTGGATTGGAGTTCTTTATAGAGGCGGAACTATTTGATTTAAAAAATCCACAACAACCTTCTTTGTATAAAACCGAGAGCGGAAAGTTCAGTAGCCTTAATTCCAAAATTGATAACTTAATTAAGGATCTGGTTAATGATTGGGCTTTGCCTTCCGCTACAAATAGCCTAAATAAAATTCATGAAATCCAATTATATACATACAAGTATGGAGTTCGTCTTAGGGGGGGATTATTTGAGTTTTTGGAGAATGAAATATTTTTTAACAAGGATACAGATTTCTTTTGGGAAGCCATGTTTACTTTTTATTTTCCCAACAAGCATTGGCAAGTAGGACTGATTGTTTCAAAGGTTAACAGACAGGAAAGTATGCCAGATTCTTCAATATCACAAGTGAGTGGGTTTGCATTCTTTAAATATAATATTCGACCTGACAAAATTTTTAATCCATATCTCGATGTAGGTATAGGCTCTATAGGCGTTCATCGAAAGATATCTGGAAATTTGAACGTAAGTGATTTGGAAACAAAGATAGCAATATTTAATGAATTTGGCCTAAACTATTCAATGTCACAGCACTTGTTTTTAGATGTCGGGGTCAATCTCATATGGGAATTTCCATTTGAAGCTAATGTTGATGAAGGACAAAATGAGTTCGAAGGATTCCGAGGGGGTCGCCTTGGCGGGTGGGGGTTAGTTTTTGGTGGTGGATATAGATGGTAATATAATTTGAGTTTTTAGCTCCAAATAAAGCGGAGCAAACGCCCCACCATTCAATTCTCCCTTATCATTTCAATCTGCCTCTAAATATACTCCGTTTGCGAATATATACCGGGTTTGGCAATTTCCATATAGGTTTCCGGCATTGCCAAGTTACGGAATCCAAACTTTTCATACAAGCGGTGGGCATCTTTTGTTACCAGTAACCATTTTCGGAATCCTTGCAAATCGGGATGATTGAGAATGCACTCTATCAACCAGATTCCTAATCCTTTTCCCTGGTGTTCTTCCAAAATAAAAACATCTGCAAGATACCCGAAGGTAACAAAATCGCTGATAACGCGAGCAAACCCGATTTGCGATGTTTCATCATAAACACCAAAACAAAATGAATTTTCGATGGTTTTTTTAACGATCTCAAATGGAATGCCTTTTGACCAATAGGAGCGGGTGAGATAATTATGAATTGTTTTAATGTCTAACCGGACGGGATCCGTACTAATAACGTAGTTATCTTTCTTGAATTCCATGCGAGCCTTTTTTGCTTAGAATATCCGGCAAACTTTCGATTAATTTCCTCAAATCTTGCTCTTCTATTAATTCTGCTGCTTCATTGTGGGGCAACCATTGGCGGTTTCGCATCCCACTTTCCGGCCAGTCGTTATACATTCTCTCGGTAAACAAGAGGAATATCTCTACATCACAAATACCACCCCATTTGGCGTATTGATAGCGGCCAATGGAATAATTGGAAACTAATCCTTCAACCCCGGCTTCTTCGAAGGCTTCTTTACCGGCAGATTCCCGCGCAGACATATCCGGCTCAATAAGTCCCTTGGGAATAACCCAGCGCATTCTCTTGCGTGAGGTAATCAGTAGAACTTCCAAAGCACCATCCCTTAACCGAAACGCAATAACCCCGGATTGTTTATAAACGGTTTTGGATTTCTCTTTTCTTTTGAAAAAGGGCATCATTTTCTCGGGTAAACATAACTTTATTCAAAGGCAAAACCATTTAGGGCAAAACCATTTTTTTTCTAAAGTTTTTTAATCGTTTTGCCCTGAATAGTTTTGCCATTTATTTGCTAAATGTGAGCTAATCTGTCAATCTGAAGATTGACACTCCGAAATTACGGTAAAAACCGCGCACGTTCTTCCGGGGAAGGAAGGCGGCATTGATCAAATTTGCCGAACCATTTGTAGCGATTATTGGCGATTATATTGTAGACACCATCACGCATAAAGCGAGGGATAATTCTAAACCACGATAGCAC
>CAXHHS010001174.1:0-2218 GCA_964015645.1 uncultured bacterium | reverse complement strand
ACACCAAGAAGCTCGTCGGCAGCGTCAGATGTGTATAAGAGACAGCTTAATGACATTGAGTAGGCAGTAGGCAGATTGCAAATCTGCCTACTGCTTACTTTGCTTACTGCCTACCCCCCTTTTTTCATTAAAACAGTATCCAACAACTTCAACTCCTGTCGCATTGCATAGGCGTTATACATGCGTTCCGCAACTCCGTAGCGCCAAAAATGGGTGATGTTGGTTAAATGGGTAATTATATTACGGATGGTTAAAAAGCGAAACATCGTCAGCTCATTTGCGTGCCGGTTTCCAAACCCTTCCAACAGCGATGATTGTAATTCACAAATGACGGATTTACGAAACTGCGGTTTAAACGTCAATAAATGAAGCTGAAAATAGAGCTTGCTAACATCCAATAAATAGGAGCCGGTTACCAATCTGCCAAAATCCAATACGGTTACTTTTTTGCCATCGACCAGGATATTGCCGGGATTGAAATCACTGTGATTGGTGGTAACGGCTAACTCGTTTTTGGTTATTGCCGGCTGATTAGCTGTGATATAATCCAGTACTTTATCGCGATATTCTTTCGGAAACCGTCGTCGTGGCTCCTCTAACAAAATGTTAAAGCGAACTTCCAAGTAATCGGCCAATTCATCAATGGAGTACGTCTCGTTTTCAATCGTCAAAATGGATTGTTTGTATTTTAACCATTCGCCGGTTTGGTGGAAATGGTTTTTCAACTGTCGCATTTTTTCTACTGCCGGAATCCAGCGAGCATTTTGCAAAACGAGTTGATACAGGCTTTTACCGGGGGTTTCTTCGGTTACGGAAATGAGTTGTTCGGGAATGGAGAAGACCGGTTTAACAACCGCAAATCGTTCGCAGTTTGCAAAGCGGCCGTACCAAAACTGCGATGCTTCGTAATCTTTATTAAATTTTTTTTGCAATACTTCAGCCGACCGGTTTTTTAGATTACGGAACATCTTAATAAACACGATCTTAGAGCCGCTATCGCCTAAGACCTTGCAACGAGCGATGAAGGAAAAAAAACGCTCCATCACCGTCAGCACTTGAAGTTCGCGGAATGCCCCGATTGGCAACGTTGTTTCCCATTTTGGGCCGGGAATGGCAGCGATGGTTTCTCTGAATTTCGATTCGTGCATTGATTTTTTCTGAGCGTGATGCGTGTCTATGAAGGACAATCAAGTATCACGCATCATGTCCCACCTATTTGCTATGTAAAAATCCCAATCGTTTTACGACCGGCAGTTTGCGAGCAAACTTTTTAACATCGCCGGTAAGCTCGCCAATCACCTCGTCGATATCTTTAAAGCGTATAAATTTATGTAATCCCAAAACAACCATCATCGATAACGCCGTTGTGGTTACTAACATCAAAAATGAGTCTTTTGAAAAATAGGGCTGCATGGAATGTTGAAATAAGAACAACGAGGTTGCGTGAATTGCACCGTAAATCATGGCGGATTTTTGGGCGGCGATGAAATTCCATAACGTCAACGGCAGATGGCGAACCGTTAAACTGACCATCAAACTAAGACGAAAAAATGAAGAGAAAACGATACCCCAGGCAACCCCGCTAAGTCCCCCTAAGTAGAAAATCCCGGTTAAAACCGATCCGGTTAAAATGAGCAAATAAATAAAATCCCGGCGCACACTGTTCCCGATTAATCCCCTGGCTTTTAACAGTGGTTGAAAAATCATTGTAAACGAATCCAGCACGCCGGAAATACACATAATTTGCAGCGGAAGAATTGTAAAAGCCCATTTTTCGCCATAGACAAAAGTGATGAAAGATGGGGCGGCGAAATACAACCAGATCATTAGCGGATAGGTTGCGACGGAGAGGATGCGGGCAACGTGCAATAAACCTTTCACCAGCTTTTCGCTGTCATCCTGGATGCGAGAGTAGGTGGAGAACGCAACGGTATTTACTTTGCGAACCAGTTGTTTTCGCGGCAGGCTCATTAGCTCAAACGCGCGCTCGTAAAACCCTAATTGCGCTGCGCCCAAAAATTTTCCGATGAAAAAATAATCCACTTTGTTGATGCCGTAAGAGATAAAGGCGTTGACATAAAGCCAGGCGCCGAAGGAGAAAACGTCTTTTAACGCCCAAACTTTAAAGCGGAATTTTGGTTTCCATTCGCTAAATTTTAGCGCATAACGGATCACTGCCGAGCGCTGGCAAAAACTGCCCAAAAGCGTTCCGTAAACC
>CAXHHS010001173.1:0-2225 GCA_964015645.1 uncultured bacterium | reverse complement strand
GAAGAGGGGATAAGCGCGCGATTCCACGGCCATTTTCGCTTGATGGGTGGACATATCATCGCCGATACCGTGCTCCGGCTGGCAGGGCGTGTAGAGATTAAACAACGCCGGGCGTCGCGCCATCAATCCCTGGATAAATCCTTCGATCATGTGATTGGGATTGGATTGCGCGCTTTGCATAACATAAGTATTGCGGTGCGCCATGCCGATGAGGGCAATTTCCTTGCGGATTTCCTGCTTGCCCTGGATCGCTTTCCCATATTGCGCCATATCGGAAATTTGCCCCAGGAATCCGGAGGTGCAAGCCTGGCCGCCGGTGTTGGAATACACCTGGGTATCGACTACTACCACTTTGATCGGTTTGCCGGACATCAGCGCGCGAGAAAGATTTTGGAAACCGATGTCGTACATCGCGCCGTCGCCGCCCATTGCTACTACCGGGGGACAGAGCAGCCATTCTTCATCAGTAAATTGATGCCAGTTGAAATAGGTGAAAAATTCATCATGCGTTTCCGGCTGGTATTCGCCTTTCAATTCCAGCTCCGCAAGGCGAATCGCTTTAAATCCCTCTGCCATTTTCGACATGTGGCCTTCAAATATCCCCATCGCCATGGAGGCGGGATCCTGGAACAAGTGATTGGCCCAGGGAAACGGATAGGGATTAAAGGGATAAGTGCTTCCCCAAACCGAGGTGCAGCCGGTGGCGTTGAGCATTCCCATACTGGAACGTCCCTTGCCGGTAGTGCCATTGCTGTATTTCCAGCGCAGGTTTTTGAGTTTTGCAACCAGTTGCGAGACGCGGCGCAGCCACTCCTGGTCAATCGGCTGGCTGCCGCGCATGGTTTCCATTTTATTGGCGATACCGGCCAGCGTTAGATCGCTGTCTTTAAATTCATCCATAATTTTTCCGATGGCGTCGGAGTCACTGACATCCATACTTTTCAAGAGCGCTTGCTGAACGTGGCTTTCCAGCCGCTGAATGAGGTTGTTCAAATATTCGACATGTTTCGCAATTCGCGGCTGCATTAACGCCTCTACTGTGGAGACAAAGAGGTGCACGACGGTTTTTTCGCCGCATCCCAGGCAGGCGCCATCGCCGCTGGCAAAGGCGTTGTAGTGCGATTTATCCAGCAACAATGTTTCCAGCGCGCCGATGCCTTCTTCCAGATTATCGATGCGGGAAAACTTGGGAGAAGTGCTGGGCAAATCCATCCAGAAATCCCATTCTTTTTGCAAGCGTTTCACGGATTGATCGGTTTGCATCACCGGGCGCAGGGCATCGTCTTCACAAACCTGCACGCATTCCATACAGCCTTTGCAAGTGTAGGGATTTACGGTAATGCTGATAAGCCCGCCGCTGTTTTTGTTTTTCTTCTCCGGCAATGTGTAATAAGGCCGGGAGAGAGCAAATTGAAAATCGCCCAATTCTTCTTCGAACAAATCGAACTCTTTGCGGAGTTCTTCTTTTTCGCTATCGCCTAAACCGCTGTCTTTGATGGTTTTATCTATCGCCTCGCGCATCATTTCGCGCACGGGATCGGTTTCCGCCGCTTCGCTAAAGATCGCCCGCAGTTTACTCTCCATCTGCCGCACCGCTTTGGGAAGGTGGTTGAGTGCATGGCCGTTTTTCTTGATGCGTTGGACGACGGTATCGAGCACTTCGGAAACATCATTCACCAGGCCGGGAATGGCGGTGTCCGGGCAAATCGTGTAACAATCGCCGCAGGCAGTGCAATTTTCTGCGATCCATTCCGGGTGCTCGAAGCGAATACCGGTCATATCACGAAAAACGCTGGAAACGGCCGGCATTAAGCTGAGGCCGATAAAGGGGTCGGTGATAACATCGTTCCCCATACCGCGGGCGTAAAAACTGCCGGTTTGCTCCCAAAAGCGGTGAATATCAGTTGCCGGCGCCTGGCTTTGCGGCAACCGTTTTAACATAAAGGGCAGCGGTGGCTCGTTTAATGCTGCTTTGCCGTTTCCGTTGGTTGCGGCAGCTTGCCCGGCAGTCGTTTTATCGATTTCGTGAACTTCGTCGAAACCGCGCCGCACCACGCGCAGGTTGTCATCCACCACCCGGCGACCTTTGCTGCCGAATTTGTACTCCAATTGATCTTCAATTGCTTCAAAAAGTTTCTCTTCCGTTAAACCGGTTTGTTCCATTACCGGCGATGCTGCGAAAAAGGCGCCCTGGAAGGCAATACCCTGCATGCGGTACTGCAATT
>CAXHHS010001172.1:0-2226 GCA_964015645.1 uncultured bacterium | reverse complement strand
TGTGTATAAGAGACAGCGGTCATGCTGAGCGGAGTCGAAGCATGTGAGGCTATCGTCGAAATTAGTTATGGACTACACATGCAACTTCAGTCAAGATGTTTCTACCGGCAACCCAAATTCTATCCATCCGGAAAACCCTGACTGTAAAACCATTACATTATTAAATCGCTGATTTAGCAATTCTTTTGCCAGCGATTTTGCTTCTATACACTCAGGGTCAAAACAATAAAGAATATAACGATCGGTTTTATTTAACGTTGAAAGCATTTGCGGAGATTTGTAATATGAAAAAAGAGGAATTGAAATAGCCCCCGGAATGCGGTCTATTTCGAATTCCTCTTTGGTTCGCACATCGATAAATGTAACATCGCCTTCCATTTGCAAAAGGAAAGCAGAATCCGGTGAGACAAATGAAATCGTCTGATCTGAGCTAATAAATTGCGGTTTTAATAAAAACCAGCGAACGCCCTCGGAATAAAATTGATTAACACAAACTCCCAAAATCAAAGTAAAAAAAAGTAAAATTGAAATTCGCCAAAGCGTTGATTGCATTAAAAGTTGTTTCCCGTAAATTTATTCGTTCAGTAAGAATTACGATTCCCCTTGAACATTAATAAAAACTGGTAATTTACGCTGTTTTTCCGCTTTATGATTCGCTTCGATAACCACAGAGGTATTATGTCTTCCGGTTTTATTTGGCACAAATTCGACACGAATTAAATGGGATTTCCCGGATGGGATTGTTACGGATCCCGGCGAGACTTTTACAAATTCATTCTCAGCATAAATTTTACTAATCTCAATATCGTTATCCGAGGTATTTTCGATTTCGAAGAATTCGGAAACGGTGGTATCCGGGTTTAATGGCACTTTCTGAAAATTTATAAAGCGGGGGCTTATGCTGTAGTCCGTAACCACATTTGCCTGAACATATATGGTTTTGGTTTTAGGCGTTACGTTTTTAAACATAACAGTTATATTTTTACGAATTACGCCCTGGAACTTATCTGTTTCGATGGTAAAAGGAATACTGGCAACTTCCCCGCTATTATAAACCATTTTGTCCGGTGTTACGGCAGTGCAGCCGCAGCTTGGTTTCACAGTTTCGATTTCCACCGGTTCTGTGCCGGTATTGTTAAACTCGATCTTTCCTTCAATAACTTCTCCCTGGCGAATTTTGCCCATTTCGATGACATCCGGGTGTAAAAATTCAACTTGCTGGGCAGATAGAGAAAAACTCAATACAACAATAAATCCTAAAACAACATTAAAAAATTTCATATTTCCCTCTCACTTTTTCTGATATGAGTAAGAACGTTTTTAAAATCACCTGGCAACGGAACCGAAAACTCTAATTTCTTTTTAAGAACCGGATGCTCAATTGCCAAATGGTACGCGTGTAGCGCCTGTCTTCCTATGAGCTTGAGCAAATATAAAGCAATTTTTTTTTGAGATAAAGAAGAAAGTCGATTTAGCTGTTTTTGGCGACCGGAATACTCCGGATCACCAAAAACCGGGTGGTGCAAATAGTCTAAATGAACGCGAATTTGATGCGTTCGCCCGGTTTTTAACCACACATCCATCAACGTTAAAAATTCGAAGCTCTCTTGCACACGATACAGGGTTATCGCTTTTTTTCCAGTATCTGCAACGGTAATTTTCTTCCGATCCGATTTGCTTCGATTCAAGAACGTTTCAAGTTCTCCTTCCGCTTCTTTTGGATGTCCCCAAACAAGCACTTTGTAAACTCGCAATGCAGATTTTTCAGCAAATTGCTTTTGCAAGCCAATGTGTGTTTGATCATCCTTTGCGACAACCAATAGGCCGGATGTATTTTTATCCAGACGATGCACAATTCCTGGTCGAAGCCGCCCGTTAACACCGGATAAATTTTTACAATGGTGCAATAACGCGTTGACAAGTGTGCCCTGTTGAACGCCGGCACCGGGATGAACGACCATCCCGGCAGACTTATTAACAACTAGCAGATGATCGTCTTCATAAACAATTTTGAGGGGAATGTTTTCTGCTTGCAAATGCGATTTAACAGGCGGGGGAATTTCGACAAAAACGGTATCGCGAACATCCAATTTATAAGATGCTTTGGCAGGTTTCTCATTCACCTGCACATATTCATCCCGAATCAACTTTTGAAAAAACGATCTTGAATAGTTCGGCAGCTGTCTCTTATACACATCTCCGAGCCCACGAGACTCCATTGCATCT
>CAXHHS010001171.1:0-2227 GCA_964015645.1 uncultured bacterium | reverse complement strand
CACCAAGAAGCTCGTCGGCAGCGTCAGATGTGTATAAGAGACAGTCCCAATAGTGCGGATTTAATCAAATGGAAAGTAAAAAAACAGACCAATGATGAATTACGCCAGCGGTTTGTAAACATGACCGTTCCGCAAGCAAAAGCAGTAAATCTAACCTTGCCCGATCCGGATTTACGGTACAATGAAAAAACCAAAAACTGGAAAATCGGAGAAATTGACTGGGATGAATTTTGGAATGTGGTTCGCGGAAACGGCCCGCTGAATCGCGAGCGTATTCGCGCACGCCAAAAAGCCCATGCGGAAGGCGAATGGGTACGCCGCGCAGCAGAAGCCTACGCCGCAAAACAGCGCCAAAAAAATAATAAAGTCGCCAACCGAAAGCAGCAGTAGTAGTTGGCAGCAGCAGTAAAAAGCTGCCACTGCCAACTACTACTGCCACTAGTTGGTATAAGGAGACAAATGAGCAAAAAAGAAAATCTCCCCCAAACAATCGAAAGTAACGATACAGACACCGAGTGGCCGCTTTGGGAAGTATTTGTTCAAGAAAAACAGGGTGCGCCGCATGAACATGCTGGCAGTTTGCACGCACCGGATGCGGAAATAGCGCTTCAAAATGCCCGCGATGTCTATGCCCGGCGAGGAAGGCTCTTGAGCATTTGGGTGGTATCATCAGAAAATATTACCGCCTCCGCACCAGAGGATGACGGCCCGTTTTTCGATCCCGGAAATGACAAAGTTTATCGTCACCCTCAATTTTATAAAGTGCCGCGAGGGATAAAACTGTAAGTTTTTTCCAGGATTACACTTGGAAAAATGGAACTTGGAAAATTAGAGTAGTGAGTAAAAATCATTACTCCAGTATTCCAATATTCCCACATTCCGGCAAATCGATAACAAAATCTGTGTAAATCCGATCAACCTGTGGTTACAAAAATGACATTAGACCAGCAAACCCAAAATGATGTTTTCGAATACTTGTTACGCCTGGGTGATGACCGGTTAATTCTCGGCCATCGAATATCCGAATGGTGCGGTCACGGCCCCATTTTGGAAGAAGATATTGCCCTGGCAAATATCGCCCTGGATTATGTCGGACAGGCAATCAACTTTTTAAAGTTAGCTGGCGAGATTGAAAGTGAAGGGCGCAGTGAAAATGATTTGGCGTATTTCCGCGATGCACTCGATTATAAAAACTTGATGTTAGTGGAGCAGCCGAAAGGCGACTTCGGATACACCGTTGCCCGCCAATTCTTATTTGATGTGTATAGTTTTTATTTACTGGAAGCACTTCAAAAAAGCACATTGGAAAACCTGGCGGCAATTGCTGCAAAATCACTCAAAGAAGTGCGCTATCATTTACGGCATAGCAGCCAGTGGGTATTGCGTTTGGGCGATGGCACGGAAGAAAGCCATCAACGGATCCAAAACGCCATTAATGATTTGTGGATGTATACCGGAGAAATGTTTCTCGTAGATGAAGTTGAACAGCGTTTAATCGAGCTAAATATTGCGCCGAACGGCCAAATACTGAAAACACACTGGCAGCAAATGGTAAACGATATATTTTCTCAAGCAACCCTGCAAACGCCGGATGATGCTTATATGATCTCCGGCAGCCGCCAGGGACGCCACACAGAACATTTGGGATATATTCTCGCAGATATGCAGTTTTTACCCCGCGCATATCCTGATGCAAACTGGGATTAGGAGCAAAGGTTTAGGAAATCTCTCTTTAAAGTTTTTATCTGCCATATCGTTTTTGGATACCGGCTTGAGAATTATCAATCATTCTGAATTAGATTTCCTAAACTTACGATGACAATTTTTACTTAACACGAAATCATGCCAATATCAAAAGACCAAATTTACGAATACCTGAAGGCGGTCAAAGACCCGGAAGTGCCGGTAATCGACGTTGTTGAATTAGGCGTGGTGCGCAATGTAGAAATCGAAGCCGAAGCCGTCCGCATTGACCTCACGCCAACCTACACCGGCTGCCCGGCAATGAAGGTGATGGAAGAAGAAATTATTGCCATACTAAAACCAAAGGGTATCGAAAATGTAACCTTAAAAACTGTTTTAGTCCCGCCCTGGACTACCGATTGGATGACAGAAGAAACGAAGCAGAAACTAAAAGCGTATGGAATTGCCCCCCCGCAAACCGTAACCGCAGCCGAGTTAAATCCATTAAACTGGGAGGCCACAGCCGTCGCCTGCCCCTGCTGCG
>CAXHHS010001170.1:0-2232 GCA_964015645.1 uncultured bacterium | reverse complement strand
GATGCAATGGAGTCTCGTGGGCTCGGAGATGTGTATAAGAGACAGGACCTGGTGTCCAATCAAAAATTGATTTAGCCGAACGTCATCCGGATCATATCGGTTATAAAACTCCGCTACAACTGAGAACCCGTTCCAGGGAGTCCAGGGCAACTGGTTGTAATGCAAGCTGGCCTGCTGCCGGAAAAATCCGACGCCGTCTTGATTTTCATGGCCGACAACCCAGATAAGCTCCGCATTACCGGGGCCCTCATTGGTTGGTGAAAATGTCGAAAAATAATCGGAATTCAAACTGTGCAAGCCGGAATTGATAATCGCATCACAGGCGGAAACACATTCACTCCATCTGGCGGTTCCGGTATATACTTCGGCATTGAGATAAACGGTGGCCAGGATTGCCCGGGCAGCATTTTTAGTTACACGACCCCAATTTCCGGCGCCAAAGGAATCTTCCAAATTCGGTAGCGATTCGTTAATTTCCGCTATAACGAAATTGTACACTTCCTGCCGGGTATTTTGCGTCGGGGGATTGTCAGGATCTGAGAAGGCGTCGGTGAAAATCGGCACTCCACCATAGAGGTCCATTAAATGGAAATAAAAATAAGCTCGAAGCACTCGCGCTTCCGAAATAAAGGTTGTAACCAGGGGAGTCTGCTCGGCTTTAGACAATTCATCCAGCACACTATTTGCCCGGGCAACACCTCCGTATAATCTCACCCAACCGTCATTGACAAACCCCAGGGTGGGTCTCCATTCATGGCGATGAAGGTCTTTCCAGACATTTCCATCCCCCCAGTCGCCGCCGCGTTGCGGAATAACGATTTCATCCGAGGAGACTGTCTGCAGGAACATCGGCGGTTCCCAGGTAAAATTTACCATCGAGTTGTAAACCGGCAACACTGCTGCAATCAACTCTGCTTCGGTTTGATAGAAATTCTCCGCGGTTACTGAACTCGGGGGTTGTTCATCTAAGTCCGTACATCCCCAAAAGAGCAACGCGAAAGACACTAATACCAAAATAAAACGAAGCGAATATTTTTTCATTGTGTCCTCCTTTATTTTACACAAATGAATTTACTTGTTATCGTGCATTTCTTTATGTATTTCCAAAACAAAACACTTTCTATGAAAAAAATTACAATCTTCTAAGAGAAACTATTTTAGCCCGATACTCGCGCCAATGGAAAAGGTTCGGGCGCGTGGATAGTTGGTATAGTCAATACCCAGCGTTGGTACGCCTTCGGTAAAGGTATTCACTTCCGGATCCAATCCTTTATAATCGGTAATCAGGAACAAGTTGTCTGCGCTGAGATATACTCTCAGCGATCTAAGAAAGTCTGTGTCAAACGTATAGCCCAGGGTCACGTTTTGCATGCGGATGAAGGAGCCGTCTTCGACAAAGCGGTCGGTAAACTGAACGGTGACATTGGGATCTGCTCCGGCGTTCACATCATCCACAGCATCGGCAAAAAGGTTGATACCGTTAAATACATTGCCGGGACGCTGGTATTCCGCGCGGGTATTGTTGAATAGTTCAACCCCTTGCACCCCCTGGATAGCGAAGCGCAAATCGAAGTTTTTATAGACCATGGTGCTAGAGATTCCAAACGTCCAATCAGGCTGAGCATCACCCAAAAAGAAGCGCCCGTCTTCCAGGGGGCCATCGTTTTCCATACCGCTGCCGGGGTCGCTGGAGAGCATTTCGTTGCCGTCGGAATCATACCCCAGAAAACGAGGGCCAAAGAAGGTGCCCAAAGGCTGGCCGGGAAAGATAATCTGGGCAAATGTTTCGCTAAATCCGGCGCCGTTGAGAGGCCCATGAATAATAAAGTCGCCTTCGCTTCTTAATGTTTGTACTTCGTTCTTATTGGACGCAAAGTTCACATTAGAGCGCCAGAAGAATTCTGAGGAGGCCACATTGATGGTGTTCAGCGTGATCTCGATACCGCGATTTTCGACCTCTCCGATGTTCTGTACCTGGGTTTCCACCGGTGCTGGCTGGGGTACCAGGATGTCGAGTAATAGATCATTCGTATTTTTTTGGTAGAGATCGATAGAACCGGCCAACCGGTTGTTCCATAAGCCGAAATCCAGGCCAAAATTAATCTGGCTGGTTTCTTCCCATTTCAGATCGGGATTGGCTAATTGGGTCAGGGAAATACCGGTCTGGACATTTCCGCCGATCACGGCATTCGCGCCCGGACCGAGGATTTGCAACGAGAGATAATCGTCAAT
>CAXHHS010001169.1:0-2233 GCA_964015645.1 uncultured bacterium | reverse complement strand
GCGCCTCGCCTCTGCCGGAATTTTCACCAAATCTTGTCTGAGAAAATAGCTACCCAAGACGTTGGCCAACTGCCCCCCTGGCCTGCGGAAGATGAACCACAATCAAGCCAGTTGAGTTTATTCTAAACTATTTCCTGAATTTTCAATAATCATTATTAACTAAGAACATATCTCCCCGCAATAATCCTTTTCAAACAACACCAATTGTCCATTATTTCTTCCATTGAGTTTTTTTAACCTGCACTGTATTATTTACCGCGCTTAAATGAGACTTTTTTGGTCGGGTTTATTAAAACTAATATTGGAGGAATTATGAAAGGCTATTCACAAACGTTACTATTGGTGCTATTATTCTTATTATTACCGGTTCTCGGGCAAGCCCAAAAAACGAAACAAGATACCTTGCGGGATTTAATACGCAAAGTTGAGATTCTAACGAAAGAGCTGGAAAAAGAAAAATTAGGCGAAGTATCGCAGCGAAAATATGAAAGCAAATTCGGATTGGGGCCGGCTGCTTCGCAAGTATATCACAAAAAAGATCCCGGTGTTTCCCTTGCCGGTTACGGGGAAATTGTATTCCAAAATTTCGCCGAGGAAAAGGATGATGACACCCCAGGCAATACAACCAATCAAATCGATTATTTGCGGCATATTCTCTACGTGGGATATAAGTTCAGCGATCGTTTTCTGTTTAATGCCGAAATCGAATTTGAACATGCCCTGGCTGGTGATGGAAAACCGGGAGAAGTTGCCATGGAGTTCGGGTATATCGATGCAATGATCGTCCCGGAATTTACTGTTCGCGCAGGTATGGTGTTAGCGCCCATCGGCATTGTTAACGAGCTTCACGAGCCGCCAACGTTTTTGGGCGCGCTAAGACCGGAAACCGAACGCCGCATTATTCCCACCACCTGGCGTGCGAACGGCATTGGTTTTGTCGGTGCAACGAAATCCGGGTTTGGTTACCGCGCCTATTTGGTTGAAGGGTTAAACGCGGCAAAATTCTCTTCCAATGGAATTCGCAGCGGGCTGCAAAGCGGAGCGAAGGCAATTGCAGAAGATTTTGGCCTTAGCGGAAAAATAGAATACACTGGCGTTCCGGGATTAAATGCCGGAGCATCCTTTTACACCGGCAATAGCGGCCAGGGATTAACGGATTCCAACGGCGATGAAATCGGTGCAAATACAACGATTTTTTCTGTACACGGGACGTTTGTTAGAAGCGGATTAGAGCTTCGGGCGTTATATGCCAAATCCTCCATTGGCGATGTTGCCGAATTGAACGACGCGCTCGGTTTAACCGGCAGCAGCTCGATTGGCGAAGACCAATTTGGCTATTACATCACCGCAGCGTACGATGTATTTCAGTTTTTAAAACAAGGCAGCACCGCTGCTCTACAGCCGTTCGTTCAATATGAAAAGTTGAATACCCAGGATGGCGTCCCTTCCGGCTTCAGTATTAACCCGGCGAGGGAAAGAACTAATTTAACGATTGGATTGATGTATAAACCGATTCCCAACGTTGGGTTTAAACTCGACTTTATCAATCGAGATAATGAGGCGGGAACCGCATTAGACCAATGGAACGCTGCTGTTACTTATTTATTTTGATTTCCCTGCACTCATTCACTATATTAATAAGTTTTTGTTAATTAACAGGTTAGGTTGAATAGTATGGATATTGTAAGAATTATACCAAATTGTATTTTAACCATATTTTTTTTGATGACTTGCTTCGCCAATGCCCAGGTTTTCAAAACCCAGGAAGAAGCCCTGCAAGAAGCATTTGCAACCGCCGATACTGTATTGCGCCAGACGGTATTTTTAGATGATACGGAAGTGGAATGGCTGCAAAAGAAGAGTCGCAGCCAATTCTCGTCGCAAGTAATTTCCTATTACGTTGGCATCAAAAACGGAACGCCAACGGATTACGCATTTTTTGAAGATCAAATTGTTCGCACGAAAAAAGCAATCGCAATGGTTTTGGTTACACCGGGTGGAACGGTAAAAAATGTTGAGGTGCTGGCCTTTTACGAACCACAGGATTATTTACCGATCAAACGCTGGTTTGAGCTGTTTTGGGGAAAAGAATTATCCGCAAACCTTTGGCCGGGCAAGGAAATCCATGCCGTTACCGGGGCAACCTTAAGCGTGCGTTCCTTTACGATGAGCACCCGGCGAGCGCTGGCGCTTTTTGAATTTATTCGAGATCATAGCTCATGAAATATATGCA
>CAXHHS010001168.1:0-2236 GCA_964015645.1 uncultured bacterium | reverse complement strand
TTCGACGTTTGTTGCGAAACACATTTGACAGAGGGGCAACATGACAGAAACCAAATATTTGAGTTTCGACGTTTGTTGCGAAACACATTTGACAGAGGGGCAACATGACAGAAACCAAACCGACCAAACTATTCAATCGAAATTTTGTATTATTGTGGCAAGGACAATTTGTCAGCCAGCTTGGTTCCCAGGCATTTTCTATTGCGATGATGTTTTGGATAAAGCACACCACCGGCTCGGCAACCTTGATGGGCTTGCTAATGATGACCGCCAGCCTGCCGGGCGCAATCCTGGGGCCGATTGGCGGCACAATCGCAGACCAGTATTCGCGGCGTAAGATCATTATTTTCAGTGATTTAACAAACGGCGTTTGCGTGCTGGCGCTTTCTGCGCTAATCGTTTATTTTTCCACCTCAACAAACCTAATCCTTGTGGCGTTGTTTGTTGTTTCCCTGGTGCTGGGCATTGTCGGCGCGTTTTTTATGCCGTCTATTTCCGCGGCGATTCCGGATTTGGTGCCGAAGGAAAGTGTTGCTTCGGCAAACTCGCTCAGCCAATCGACAATGCAAATTTCCATGTTGATTGGCCAGGGGATCGGCGGCGTTCTCTATCGCATTTTGGGCGCACCGGTATTGTTCTTGATCGATGGACTTACCTACCTCTTCTCTGCTGCCAGCGAGTCTTTAATCCAAATTCCCCAGGAAATCCCGGAAAAAAGCGCGGGGCTGAAAGAAAAATTCGGTGAATTTAAAGCGGAAATGAAGGAAGGATTTCGCTATGTATGGCAGCGCAAGGGGATGCGGGAATTATTTGCGGCGTCGGCATTTTTAAACTTTTTTGCGATGCCATTTATGGTATTGTTTCCGTTTTACGTGGAAGACGTATTAAACCAAACTGTCGATTGGTACGGCTTTTTGTTAGCCGCTGCCGGTTTTGGCTCGCTGCTGGGATATGCCGTTGCCGGCGCTATAAAAATTTCCGGAAAGATGCGTACCGCGCTGTTAATCACCTGCCTGGTGTTGCTGTCTCTCGGATGGGGAATTCTTGGTTTTATTACCATTCCGCTATTGGCGTTGTTCATTGTTTGTTTTAGCGGGATATTGGGTGGTATTTTCAACATCAATGTGATTACGATTTTGCAATTAGAAGCACCGGCAGAAATTCGCGGGCGGGTTTTCGGGCTGTTAAACACCCTGGCAATGGGACTTGCACCGCTTTCGATGGGGCTTGCCGGTATCGTTGCCGATTTGTTTGATCACAACATTCCCCTGATATTTTTGGCCTGCGGCGTGATTATGGCGGTGCTATCGCTGGCGGTGGCGATTAACCGGAACTTCCGGGCGTTTTTGGCCTCTGAGTAAAATCTTCTTAAAACCAATTTAAAGGTGAGGTGTTTGTCTTTAAGCTATTCAGGTACGCGGGGTGGTGATATGTTAATAGGAAGAAAATATCCACAAATCTCAAAACCATGTAACTGACGGAGCGTTATTGGTTCTGATTTTTCAGGTAAACTGTTCTCGACCAGTGATTTGCCAATCTATTATCCTCTTTTGTTTTCTCTTTTTATGCTGCCAGCCGGAAAGCTCCTCAGAAAATGATGAGAAGAAAAGTTTCCACCCAAAAAAAGCGGCGGGAGTATTGTGGCAAAATTATCCCCCTACCGAAACGGACTCCCTGCTTTGGGGAGCCTGGGATTGGCAATATTCGCTCGATCCGAGTTTCTCCAATTACGTTAGGCCAACAGATGCCGGGATTGTTTTTCGGATGCAATTTTCCGAAAATCGCCGGGTGCACATTTACCGAAAATCCCTAAACGATTTTGCTTTTGTGCTGGATTCGACGTATCATTACACTATTGCGGATGCGAAATTTGATACGCTGAAAATCGACAAATTATACGAGCCGCAAAACGCCTCGATATTTTACCCGCTGGAATATAGCTGGTATTTGATCGGCTTTTACGGCAGCGACACCCTGCAACTGCAAGGCTTTTTCGAAGACACCCGCAAGCGCGGCCCGTTTTATGATTATTTTGTGAGACTGAAATGATTTCGGATTTTTGATTTCGGCCTGCCCCTACGGGGATTGTGGATGTTTTTATTTTGTGATGTTAAATCATAGTGTTTGCTATTGAAGATAGAGGCACAGCTTGCCATGGTTGCTCGACCTCACCCCCGGCCCTGGGGTGAGAAATCTGAGTTAAATCGCTCAAATAAAGTTCTTGCCATTTTTAACC
>CAXHHS010001167.1:0-2241 GCA_964015645.1 uncultured bacterium | reverse complement strand
CTACACCAAGAAGCTCGTCGGCAGCGTCAGATGTGTATAAGAGACAGTTGTTTAATGGATATAACCAAATGGCAGATTGGGTTTTTCGGCTTGTCTCCAGAGATTTTTACGGTTCTGTCGATACATCCAATATTACACCGCCAAACATATTGGAAGCATTTTACACCACGGAAACCCAGGATGAAATTATCTTAAAATTCGATCAACCGGTTCGCTGGCCGGATGATTCGCTGGGTGCATCGATGAAAGATTATTTTGCCTTAGATGGCGTTTATCAGCTTTTAGATTCAGGTAATATTTCACCGCAAAATGATTCGTTAATCATTTTACAACTTCCCGAAACCGGTTTTGCAACGAAAATTACGTACTTGCCGAACCGGTTTTATCACAACACAACCATTACTTACGAAGGCCCCTGGATAAGAAATTCGCGGGGAATCGGGGCATTATCGTTTCACGATTTTCCAATCGATAATAATTCCTATCAATCGATTGATGTTTCCTTTGAGGCGGACTGGAATATGATTGGGCTGCCGAATATTCCTTTGAACCGGCATTACCAATCCGTATTTCCAGGCTCGATTGTAAATTCATTATTCGGTTTTAATGGTAGTTATGTGTTATTAGACACGCTGGAGCAAAATGCCGGATATTGGCTGAGATTTTCCGAGCAAGGGTTTCAATCAATTACCGGTTTACGGATGGACAGCGCTGCCATTTCTTTAAATGCCGGGTGGAATTTAATCAGCGGAATCTCGGAAGATATTCCGCTCAGCCATGTCATTGATCCCGGGGACATCATCACCCCCAATACGTTATTCGGTTTTGATAATGGGTATTTTTTAGCCGATACGTTAAAAACCGGGAAAAGCTATTGGATACAAGCCCAAACCAGCGGTGAGATCGAGTTAAATGTTAACGAAACCAATCCCAATAATATCGATAAACGATTTGGATCAACACTACAATTGGAGCGATTTCCCTGGTTAGAATTTAAGGATGCCGCGCCAAAGTGCCGCGCTCAGCAATTGCGCTTTGGGGTTGAATTAGAAAATACGGATCATAAACAATATTTTGCCGCGCCGCCGTTTCCCCCTTTGGGCGCTTTTGATGTGCGTTTTGTTAGTAATCAGAACAGCAGCGGTAAAAACCAGTATCGTATATCGGAAGGCGATGAAGCATTCATTTCCATCCGAAGTAAATTTTACCCGGTCAAAATAAGTGCTTTTAATATTCCACGTTTACCCGGGCATCAATATACCATTACGGAGCTAATCGATAACCAGCCATACCAAACTCATATCTTGGAAAATGCAAAAACGATTGAGCTTTTCAACCCGCGCGCAACGATGTTGAAGTTGAATAAAATCGAATCCTCGGAAACACCCGCGTTTATCGTCCAGCAAAACTACCCCAACCCGTTTAACCCGGTAACGGAAATTCGATATTACCTCCCCCATTCGGAAACTGTATCGATTGTCATATTTAATTCTCTTGGCCAAAAAGTCAAAACGCTGCTAAAACAACGGCAGGATGCCGGGGCATATTCGCTTATTTGGAATGCTACGGATGATGCCGGGCAAAAAGCTGGCAGTGGAATTTACTTTTACCAATTTACCGCAGGCCATTATTCGCAAATCAAGAAGATGCTGCTTCTGCGGTAACCCATATTTTGCCCATTTTGTTTATCCCCTTAATAAACTTATACTCATTTAGATTCCGAAAAATCCACATTAAACTGAGCGTCAGTATTTACCTTCAACTTGAATATATCCGGGCGAGAGTAATGACCATCAGTATCCATAACCAAACGCCCCTCGGTAATCAAATCAAGATTAATTTCCGAATAAACGATCCCCGGTTTGTCAAACAATGGTTCAACAATAAATTCGGAATTGGGTGCGATTGCGGCACTGCCGCCGTTTAACAGCAAATCAGAATTATCCCCGGGAATACTTTCTAGCAATTCCAACCCTTGCGGGTCGGCGTTCGGCAATGATTGATATCCTTCGATGACGTTACCACGGGTTAAAATACACCCGGCTGCCAACACAAAACATTGCCCTTCAAAAGCGTAATGCTGGCTGGCAATTTGGTGAAGCGGTTTTACCGCCGGCCATTGTGCAACATGCAGAACTTCGTTTTGGGTGTGCATGGCCGCTCTCAATAAGGGCATCCAATGCTCCCAACAAACCAGGCTGCCGATGTTTCCATACTCCGTTTGCAAAACATCCAGCATAC
>CAXHHS010001166.1:0-2242 GCA_964015645.1 uncultured bacterium | reverse complement strand
GAAACGACCGCTGCATTGCAGCAAGCCCGGCAGCAATTAGTAGACGCTTTTTGGGAAAATCGCGATCCTACCCCGCGGACAGCCCGGAATGAAATCAAGATCGAGTTTTACTGGCGGTTAAATTCCGCACGCCAGCTATTCGGAGATAATGTTCTGCGGAGTGATCGTTGAAAAGTGTATGTTCTTTTGGGCGCGCCGGATAATGTCTCTCAAAGCGCTTCCGGGTCGTTTTCCGGTCATACAGAAATATGGAATTACAGTAAGCATTCACTGGAAGTTGTTTTTCAAGACGAATTTGGGTTTGGGAATTTTGATCTTGTTTGGCCGGATGATTTGCTCCGTCGAAGATAACAACCTAACATGTTTATAAAATACAGGGCAATGGAAAGGAATCATTTTCTCTTTTGCCCTCTCAGCGTTTTATAAAACTGCGTAATAACGCAATGTCTTCCTTATAAGCTTCAAGCCCACCGGGAACTTCCAGGATCATCGGTAAATGATAAACGCGGGGGTCATTGATAATGGCCTTAAAACCGGCATCTCCAATTTCGCCCTGCCCGATGCGGCGATGGCGGTCTACCCGGCTGCCGAGCGGTTTTAGTGAATCGTTGAGGTGAAACAGCTTCAGCTTTTTGAGGCCAATGATGCTGTCAAATTCCCGGATTGTTTTATCCCAGCTTTCCGCCGTGCGAATATCGTAACCGGCGGCAAAAATATGGCAGGTGTCGATACAAACGCCGAGATGGGTTTCGATGCCGGAAAGGGCAATCATATCCCGCAGGTGTTCGAATTTATAACCCAAATTACTGCCCTGCCCGGCGGTTGCTTCTAATAAAATCTCTACATTGTCTTCACCGGCGGATTCCCAAACTTGCTTTAAACTCCTGGCAACTTGTTTTACACCGGCAGTTTCTCCGGCATCCATATGAGAACCGGGATGGGTAAGGAGATAGGGGATTTTTAAAATAGCAGCACGCTGCATTTCGTCGATAAAGGCTTTGATGGATTTATTGAGCTTCTCTTTCTCCGGGCTGGCAAGGTTTATGAGATAGGAATCGTGAATTACAACCGGGTGAATGCCGGTCTCTTTCTGAAGTTGAAAATATTTTTCCAATTCTTCTTGAGAATAATCGCGGCCTTTCCATTGCATCTGGCTTTTGGAAAAAATTTGCACCACATCAGCGGCGATTTTTTCACCATTTTTAATGGCGTTAAAAACCCCGCCGGCAATTGAGGTGTGAGCACCTAATGGGGGAGAGGGGAGTGATTTGGTTCGATGTTTCATGTCGCAAAATACATTTGAACTAATAAAATCGCGTCCATATAAGCATGGGCAAGAATGGTAACCCAGAGGTTGCGTTTAACGAGCAAGTAGGCAATCGCCAGCGCTAAACCCATAAACCCGGTTTGCACAATGCCGGCGACGCCCCAGTCAAAGTGAATAAGCCCAAATATAACAGAGCTAAGAACAACTGCAATACGTAAAGCGAATTTGCTGTTTCCCCCTAATTCCGATAGTCTATTGATTAGAAAGGCCCGGTAAATGACTTCTTCTCCAAAAGATGATGCAATAAATACGGCAACAAGTGCCAGTAGCAGCAAAGGCAGGTTGCCTTTCAAATAATTATAGCCGCCCATATCCGCTTGCTCGGGAATGCCAACAATATTTGCCATAATAATCGCGCCAATAACAAATGCTGCAATGGCTGCAACAAATACCGCGATTGATTGCCATACTGTTCGCCAAATCTTTCGTTTATCCCCAAAAGAAAAGCTCAAACCAAAGTGCTTCCAATTTTGCCCGCGTAAGCGCAGCCCTAACCAAACGGTTGACATCATCAGGATATTGGCGACCCATACAACTCCCTGGCGTATTAGCGGATTTTCTCCTGCGAACGGTTCTGTGCCTTTGATGATGGCGAATGCAATTAGAAATAATACCAATATTTCGCCAACTTGAAATCGTTTGTTAGTGAGAAGCGTTTGTCGAGAACCGGTAGCAATGATGTTTTTTTCGATCAATTTTATCCCCTTTCTTTTTTGAAGAACGCTTTATTTTCATATTTGCCAATACCAACACCTTCTCATTAAAAATAAACGATATTTGAAAAAGTGCTTTGTAAAAAACCGACATGGCTAAAAAAGGGGTATTTGTGCAGCATAACCTCCCGGAGGTTCATAATATGTCTGTCTCTTATACACATCTCCGAGCCCACGAGACGCCATTGCATCGGGTAGGCCG
>CAXHHS010001165.1:0-2245 GCA_964015645.1 uncultured bacterium | reverse complement strand
GGTATCGAATTTGGGCACGAATACCGCGGCGACAGTTTTATCAATTTCATCCAGCGCCGTCGTTTCCGGGAAAAGGGATGTGGTGTGGCCGTCATCGCCCATCCCCAATAAAACCAGGTCAAATTGCGGTTGGGAGGAAGAAAAATGGTTGTGCAATATCTCGGCATATTTTGCCGCAGCGGAATCGGGAGTGGTTTCTCCGGACATCCGGTGTACATTTTCCGGCGGTATATCGATATGGTTTAACAAAGCCTCCTGCGCCATTCGGTAATTGCTATCGGGGTGATCCGGCGGCACGGTTCGCTCATCGCCCCAAAATAGATGAACGATTTTCCAGGAAATCCGATTTTGGTATGCAGGTTCAGCAAGCCTGGCATACACATCTCGCGGCGTGCTCCCTCCGGCGAGGGCAATCGAACAGCTCCCGGTTTCGCGAACCGCTTTCGCGATAGATTGAACCATTCGCTCTGCAACGGCTTTAACCAGTTCCGGTTTGGATGGAAACACTTTTAAATTGGCGTTCATCAGCTTTTGCTAATTTATTTAAACCAACAACATCTGCGCCATCAGCTTATATAAATGATGGCTTTGGAAGCTATATCATAACATACTAAATAGCAAAAAAAAAATTGAAGAAGTGCATGAGGTGGGGCCAGACATTCGGTGTTATACATTACGTGGGTGAAAATTATAAAGTCGACACCGTTGCCGAAGCAATCCCCCTAAGTGTACCGCCAGAGATTACTTCGCCGCGTCCGGCGGCTCGGAGCAAAGCCTCCCTTCGGGGCAATGACAAGTCGTAAACTTTTTAGATAGCCAGTGCGTAACATCAGTGATTAACACGATTTTAGAATAGGAGTACAAAATTTATTTTGCCAAAGCCGGACTCCGGGCAAAGTGAATTTTGTGGCGCAAGCCACCACGAACGCAGCACTCCTATTCCTAAACTTACCCCAAAATTACGAAACCATCACTCTTCCCGAATGGAATCCACCGGGTTGGAAGTGGCGACGCGGTAAACTTGCGAACTGACGGTTAAGATAGCGCTTAGAAATACCATCGCAGCGGCAGTTATAAATGGCAGAACGCCAAAATCCACATAATAATCCCAAATGCTGCCCATTAAGGCGTCCACCATAAAATATCCCATTCCGGTGGCGATAACCGAACCGATCACCAGTAAAATAACAAACTCTTTCGAGATCAATTGCCCGATGTGCATTATTGAAGCGCCCAATACTTTTCGAATGCCAATTTCTTTCGTTCGTTTGGCAATGTTCAGGGAAACCAATGCAAACAATCCCATCACTGATATTAGCACCGAAATAATCGCGATATAAAAGAAAACCTGGCGAATACTGCCGTTTACTTTCGCCTCTTCCGCGAGGAGTTTATCCATAAAGTAACCGTCGTAGGGGACATGGGGAAAAAGGGTTTTCCACTCGCTTTCAAGATATTCGGAAATTGCTAAAATATCGTTGCTTCGGAAACGAACCAGCAGATAGCGGTAATTTTCCTTCGGCGCAAGCTGCACCATTACCGGTCGAATTGTTCGCCAAACGCTGTTATAATGATAATCCTTCACCACCCCGGCAATGTGGTATTGTGTTTCCGTTTCCGATATCATTGCTTTAATGCTTTTGTCAATTGGGTTATTCCAGCCAAATTGTTTTACAAACGTTTCATTCACTAAAACCGCGCCGTCAATATCGGTCTGCAACTCGTGATTTAACCAGCGGCCATCAATCAGGTTTAATCCCTGAGTTTGAAAATAATTTTCTCCCACCTGAAAAACAGTTGCGCGCATTTTGCTTTCACCATGTTCAACATCTGCCGAAGTCCAGGATTGCATAATATTATGGCGAGTGCCCGCCACTTGAACGATATTCGGATGATTTTCGATGGCATTTTTTACCAGCGAATATTCCTGCTCTCCCTTTACCGGGATAATCGCAATTTGCTCCCGGTCATATCCCCGGTCAAATGTTTCCAGGAATTCGGCATTGTTTTGGAAAAGGATACCAGCGATAATTGCAGTGATAGAGAGTGCGAATTGGAAGACCAATAAAATTCGGATCAGCAAATTGGTGCCGCCTAATTTTTGTTTGCCGCGAAAAATACGAACCGGGTTAAATCCGCTGATGTAAAATGCCGGATAAGCACCGGCGGCGATTCCGGTAACCATCAAAAGTATCGCTAAAAAACCGAGTAACTCTATATTTCTGTCTCTTATACACATCTGACG
>CAXHHS010001164.1:0-2254 GCA_964015645.1 uncultured bacterium | reverse complement strand
GCTAATAACTCTGCATTTAACGAGTAATTATAAAGTTTTCTTAATTATTCCGCGAATTACTTGTGAAAGAACAGCTGTATCTGAAAACCCTTCATTTCCTAACCGGTTAATTCTCATTTTATAATGTTATCAAGAAGCGGAAGATCATTTCAGCGTTTTCAAACCGATTTTGCTAATATTCGGCTTTGAATCAATTTTAATTAAGACATTTTTCAAATCTCTCAATTAACTCCCACCATGGCTTTCCGTCGAAACCCATGGCATTCTGTGGCTCACCCTCAAGCACACACAGCCATAACTCTTTTAAAATAAGTAGTTTAGATGCTTTGACACATCCCTTGTTACAACACCAGCCGTGACCAACATCATCGTGAACGGGTTGATCGCCACAAAACCTAATTCACTTTTTATATATCATTTAACCCATGCAAGGGAGTAGTATCATGCCACGTTTAGTCCTTATCGCAGCGCTTGCCGGGCTTTTGGTCGGGATAATTGGTTTGAATGGATTCGATGTAAGCCATGCCCGTAGTAACGACGGCTGGTTCCTGTATATATGGAGTATTGGATTATTGGGGGATTGGGAAAATCATCAATCCAATAGTCCAACGTTTCTGCCCATTGGCAACAAATCGATTACGATCATTTTGCCAATAAATCTTGTAAAATTAGATAAAGCAGCTTAACATTAGTAAGCCTTGAAATCTTTCGGTTAAATTATTCAACGAATAGAATGGGGGCGAATTGATCGGTAAAACCATTCTCCATTATAAAATCCTCGAAAAGCTTGGTGAAGGCGGCATGGGCGTTGTTTATAAAGCCGAGGATATTAAACTGAAACGCCAGGTCGCCATCAAATTCCTACCCCGCCATATTGCCGTAAACACAGAAGAACGGAAACGATTCGAAATCGAGGCACAGGCTGCCGCAGCGTTAAATCATCCGAATGTTGCCCATATATATGCCATCGAAGAAACTAATGACGAGAGCTTTATCGTTATGGAATACATCGACGGTCAGGAATTAAAACAATTGGCAATTGACAATCAACAATTGGCAATTGAATATGTCATCAACATTGCCATCCAAATTGCCGAAGGATTGCAGGCCGCCCATGAAAATGGCGTTATTCATCGCGATATAAAATCCGGCAACATTATGATAACGGAGTCCGGCCAGGCAAAGATTATGGATTTTGGCCTGGCGAAAATCCATGGCAGTGTTGAACTAACCCAGGTCGGGACGACCCTGGGGACAATCGCTTATATGTCGCCGGAACAAGCCCGGGGTGCAACAATAGACCATCGTAGCGATCTCTGGTCATTTGGTGTAGTGCTGTACGCCATGTTAACCGGGGAAATGCCTTTTAAAGGAGAACATCCGCAATCAGTGATTTTTGCGATTTTGAATGATGAGCCGAACCCGGTGGCAGATATTCGCGAGGATATTCCTCTGGAGCTATCGCAACTCGTTCATAAATGTCTGCAAAAACAACCATCCAATCGTTTTCAACGCGCCAACGAAATAACTGCCGAATTAAAAAGGATGCAACGAGAATGGGAATCCGGCCAGCTAAAGACAGCTTTATCTGAATTACCGGCAACCAAAGCAGCAACTTCCGTTGAAATACCGGCGACCCGAAAGCAAAACACCTTTCGTTACGCCATCATTGGCCTGGCAACACTGGTCATTTTATTCCTGTTCTGGCAAGCCGTAAGCTTCTTCGAAGGCCAAAACAAAGATGTAGAGCCGGTTCACCAAAACGGTGTAGCAGTTATGTATTTTGAGAACAACTCCAATGACGAGCAAATGAAGTGGTTTAGCCGCGGTTTACCCCATATGCTTATCACCAACCTGGAGCGCTCCCGGCATGTGAAGGCGCTTAGCTACCAGCGTATGTATGACATACTGAAAGCCCTGGGCAAAAAAGATATTGAATCCATCGATCGATCGATTGCTTCCGAAGTTGCCCAAAAGGCCGGAATGAAAAATATTCTATATGGCAGTATTTTTAAGATCGGTGAGAATGTCCGCATTGATTTTCAATTAGAAGATTTGCACCAGGGCAATATTATTTTAGCGGATAATGTGAATGGCAGCAATGTACTGGAATTGGCAGATCGGATCGGAGCAAAAGTCAGTGAAATCTTTTCCGAAGGAAGGCAGGATCAACCGGAAAGCAGCAGTGGCGATTCTACCCAACCTGTTTTAAAAGCAACGGAAAACCTGGCGGCATACCTGTCTCTTATACACA
>CAXHHS010001163.1:0-2257 GCA_964015645.1 uncultured bacterium | reverse complement strand
GTATTTAGGCATACTGTGGCATCCCTGTAAAATCTTTTACTTAACCCGTAAATTCAACGTTTACAATACTTAACACATCCTGTAAAATCCTGGCAAGCCTTTTGTTCAGTTCTCCGATGTCCTAGTGTGCCCAGAAAAAAAGGTAAAGCACGATGCAGGAGATTATTAACCAATTGCCCCGGAGATTCTCGCAGCGATTTTTCACTCTGAAATTTCGCTTGCAAGTGCTGACGACTATTTTGCTGCTGCTTGTAGTTGGCGGGCCGCTGTATTTTTTACTGCATCATCTCGATAAAAATCATCATGAATTTTCTGTTAACCTGGTGGAGACAACGACCCATACGGTATATCAATCGATTTTCGAAGATTTACTGAAGAACGACACCACCGCTATTCAAGAGAAATTGGAATTCATCGGCAGCCAGCCGCAAATTGAACACCTGCGGTTTTACCGGCCAAATGGCGAAATTCTGTTTTCATCCCGCCGTGAGGAAATCCGGAAACCTCTACAGGATTTGCAGGTGCAGGATATTTTCTCAAGCGCCGTGGAAGGAGAAGCATTCATCAAATCCGATGAAATGATCGCCCATCGCCACCCGATTTATATCCAGCAGGAATGCCTGCCCTGCCACACCGACGTGGGATCGATGGCGGCAATGATCGACATTCAGGTGGAGCTTTCGGAATCGGAACAGGTTTATGCCTCCATCAAACAACTTACCATTTTAAGCGCGCTTTTAATCGTTGTGGTTTTATGGATTGTATTTAACCTGCTGTACGAGAACCAAATTGAATCCCGTTTAAAAAAAATAGCCAACGGGTTTGAGGAATTGGCAAAAGGAAATTTTTCCCACAAAATAAACATTCCCGGCCGGCATGAATTAGCAAACCTGGCGCAGAAGTTTAACCAAACGGTTGATGAGCTAAAATCTGCCAAACAAAAAGAAAAACAATTGATGCAGGAAAAGCTGGAGCGCGCTGACCGTTTGGTAACATTGGGAGAAGTGGCCGCAGAAATCGCCCATGAAGTCAATAACCCCGCCAGCATCATTTTAACACGTGCGGAATTTATTCGCGACGAACTTGAATCGCAAAATGGCTGCGCTCAATATGTGGAAGATTTGGAGATGATCGTTCAACAAACCGAGCGAATTGCCGAAACCACCCACAGCATTTTACACTATGCTCGCAAGCGCCCGAAAAATTTCTCCATGATCGATTTGAATAAAGTGATTCAACAATCGATTAAAATGTTGCAACCGCGCTTTCGCAAACATGGGATAAATATCTGTTTCGAATCATCGCAAACACCGGTGATGATTAACGGTAATTTCAATCAATTGGAACAGGTGTTTTGCAATTTAATCAACAACAGTTTGGATGCGTTGCCAAAGGAAGGCGGTAGAATTGATATTGAGATTCAATTTTGTCCGCTGGAATCAAACGGCTCGCTAAAAGCGAGCACTACGAACCGCATCATTTACACGGATAATGGCCCGGGTATCTCGGAAACGGTTTGCGATGATATTTTTTCACCCTTTTTCACCACCAAACAGGACGGCAAGGGAACGGGGTTGGGATTGTTTATCGCCAGAAACATCATCTTACATCATGGCGGAGACTTGTACCTCGTTCCCCAAAACTCAAATGGGGCCAAGTTCATTATTGAATTAGGAGCAGGTAATTCCAATGGAAAACTTTGAGATATTAGTCGTTGATGATGAGCGGGAAATGCTGGTGAGTTATGAGAAAATTCTATCCCGCGCCGGGTATAGCGTGCAAACAGCGCAATCCGGTAAAGAGGCGCTGCACATTTTACAGGAGAATCACGATTTTGTATTGATGATTTGCGACTTAAAAATGCCGCAGATGGACGGCATGGAATTGGTAGCCACTATCAAAAAAGAACATCCCTACCTGCCGGTGATTATGGTAACCGGGCATGGTTCGCTGGAGCAAGGCATCGAAGCGGTTAAAAATGGCGTGTTCGATTTTATAGAAAAGCCCTTTTCTTCCCGCAAGCTGCTGGATTCCATTGAAAAAGCGTTGCAGCAAATTTCACCGGTACGGGAAAATGATAATCACGTTGATGGGTTTGATAATATTATCGGCAAAAGCACCCCAATGTGCCAGGTGTTCGACCTCATCAAAAAAGTGGCTTATGGCAATGCCAATGTGCTGATTACCGGGGAAAGCGGTGTGGGCAAAGAATTGATCGCTCGCAGCATCCACAAACATTCCATGCGCCGCAACCAGC
>CAXHHS010001162.1:0-2265 GCA_964015645.1 uncultured bacterium | reverse complement strand
CGGCGAGTGGAAGATATTTTTCTGCGATATTTACAACTGTTAAATGAGGAAGAACTTGAAATGCTCCAGGTCGCCAGCATCATCGGCACCAAATTTGACATACCAATGCTTTCTTCAATTTTGGAAACCGGAAAGATTAAAGCTCTTAAGATGTTACAGCGAATTGAGCAGGAATGCCAGGTTTTGGCCAGTTCCAAAGATGGATTCCAGTTTGAGCACCCCCTGCTGCAAGAAACATTGTACGCCCAAATTCCGGTTGCGCTCCGCCGGGAATATCACTTGTTGATTGCCGCTAAACTTGAAGAGACTTTTGGCGAAGACTTAGGGGCATTTGCCGGCATCGCAGCCCAACATTACCGGCGAGGCGGGGATTTTGCAAAAGCCATCCCGCTTCTCTATAAAGCCGGGTTACGGGCGGTTAAACTAACGGCATATCGCGAAGGAAGCGTATTTTTCAACGATTTATTGAATGCAATTGAACAAAACAGCGCCCTTTTACCAAACACAATCCCCCTCGAAAACATTTATCTAAACCAGGGTATCTGTTATGAAGAAATCGCTTCCTGGGAAGATAGTCTTAACAACTACCAGCAGCACCTGGAGCTTTGTGAAAACCAAAAAGACATCCTGGGGCAAATTGAAGCGATGCGCCGTATCGGTCGGGTGTACGATAAGCAAGGGGAATGGAAATTAGCGCTTACCTGTTATGAGCGCTGCTTGAAGATTCTTGAAGAGCAGCCGCTGAAAAATGTTCGCAGCCGAATTTATAACAACATTGGCATTATTTACTTTAACCGGGGCGATTTTGATCAAGCAAATCACTACTTTAACCTGACGTCACAATCAATAGACACCAATACCGGGAAGTACGATAAGGCGCACGCTTTAACGAATATGGGAATTATTGCGAACATCCAAAGCGATTTCCGGAAAGCCCTGGAGAATTATCAAACTGCATTGGATATCTATGACGAGAAGCATGATCATAAATACGAAGCGCGTGTTTATCATAATATCGGCATGACGTATTCCGACATGGAAGAATGGGCAAAATCCATTGAAGCGTTTGAACGGTGTTTAAGATTAGCAAATGATGCGGAAGATAAACAATTAATTGCTATGACCTATCTTAACATTGGCAAAGCGTATGCCCGGCAGGGCGAGGTGGCAAAAGCAAGGTCTTTTACAGAAAAATCTTACCCGATTTTTAAGCGTATCGGCGATCAATTGAGCCTGGCTGAGGTTTATCATATTTGGGGAATTGTCCA
The DNA here is from genome assembly GCA_964015645.1 of uncultured bacterium. Lineage (GTDB taxonomy): Bacteria > Calditrichota > Calditrichia > RBG-13-44-9 > J075 > CAXHHS01. Next base: position 997 of record CAXHHS010001162.1, on the reverse strand, counting down.
TGGTAGTGAAGGCGATTTATCCCGGGCAGAGGAATATTTTCAGTCCAGTATTCGTATTAATGAAGAAATGAAATATTACGAAGGGTTGGCTGAAAATTATGTTTCCTATGGAGATTTATTACAAAATCACAAGAGAAATAAACAAGCCCGGGAATATTATGATAAAGCCAAAGAAACGTATATCGATTTGAAATTGGATGCAAAAGCGGAGGCGGTTACAGAAGTAATTAAGGCAATGGAAAACCCTGATTAATAAATTTTAAAAAGCAATTTGGCAAATCAATAATATTTATCACGGACGGCTTCATGATTGTTCCTATAATTATTAATAGCGTTTTAGTAATACAAACCGGCATAACTGCCGAATAGGCGCTTTCAAAATACTATTTTTTGTAGATGTACCTGTATTTAAAGCCGCCTATTATGGCAATTTCCAAAATCGATTTTTTGAGGAAATGAGAGACAGGAGTTTTTCAACACCAGGCGACGATTTAGCGGAGGGGAAATTTACACAAAATGGCAATTTCGGGTAAGAAAGAAAGCACATTTACCATTCTATTTTTCGGCACACCGGAAAAACAAAAATTACTAAACGGCATTACACGGGAAGCACCTACCAGCAAAATTACCAGCACTCGTAATGAAGAGAAATCGTTTTCGCTTCTGTCTTCCGGCGGAATTAACCTGGTGTTAGTTGACATCGACCAGGAAAATTTTCAGCCGCTGGATTATTTGAACCGCCTTTTTCAAACCGTAAATTCCGTGCCGGTTATCTGCATAACGGAATCGGCCCCGCTTAGCATTGCGCTAAAAGCAATGAAACTGGGCGTTAAAGATGTAATTAATGCCAAAGAAGAGCCGGCGAAACTTTTAAAGGAATCTTCCCGCTTTTTCCACAAATGGGAAGAAGAAAGTAAGGGCGAGAACCTTCATCAGCAGCAGAAAGTAAAGTTTGATTTTTCTTCTATCATTGGCCAAAGCCCGGCGATGCAGCGCA
>CAXHHS010001161.1:0-2265 GCA_964015645.1 uncultured bacterium | reverse complement strand
ACCCTAAACGGACTTTTGAAAGCTGAAGTTGTTCGATGATTGATTCCTTATGTTGTAAAATTCGGCTTTAAAAATGGCAAAACCATTTGGGGCAAAACGATTAAAAAACTTAAAGAGAAAAATAGTTTTGCCCTAAATTGTTTTGCCTTCAAATTTAACAAGTTGTTTTATAGTTGTCGCTAAAAGTCGTGGCAATTTATATATTGCCCCAATATACAAATCATCGTTTTATTCGAGCATTTCCTTCCCAGATGCTCCAAATTTGTTCTTCATCAGCGGGTTGCGCGTAGTCGGTCATCAACGTGGTAACCAGGGCGCCGCTGGCCCAACCGAACTGAATCCACTTTTCCGGTTCCCAGCCTTTCAGGATTGCGTAAAGCATCCCGCCGACAAACCCATCGCCGCCGCCGATGCGATCGAGCACGGTAATTTCTCTTGGTTCCACGATATGCCAATTGCCGCCTTCGGACATGATAGCGCCCCAAAGGTGGTGATTAGTGCTAATAACTTCTCGGAGTGTGGTGGCGAATACAGAGGCATTGGGATAAGCCTGTTTTGCTCGCTCGATCATCCCTTTAAAACTATCAATTTTGGCTGAAAGCGCCTGCCCGCCCGCTTCCGGGCCTTCAATTCCCAGGCAGAGCTGGAAGTCTTCTTCGTTTCCCACCAGGATATCGGACAGGCTGGCGATCTCCCGGAATATCTTTCCCAGTTCGCTTTCACGGTTTTTCCAAAAAGAGGCGCGATGGTTAAGATCAAAGGAAATACGCGTTCCTGATTTTTTTGCAGCCCTGGTAATTTCCAGGCAAAACACACCGGTTTCGGGAGATAACGCTGCAATCACCCCGGAAAGGTGAACAATCCGCACTCCTTCTTGAATGAAAATCCGTTCCAGGTCAAAATCTTTTACATTGAGTGTGCGCCCTACCTCACCGGCGCGATCATTATAAACCCGTGGCCCGCGGGAGCCATAACCGCTATCCGCAATATTGATTTGGTGCCGGTAGCCCCAGGGACTGCCTTGTTCAACTTCTTTAGCCTCAAAATCAATGTGCCGGCTGGCAAGATTATCTTTAATAAAACGAGCAATCGGGCTGTCTTTAACAAAAGTTGTTAACGCTTTAACCTTTAGCCCCAGGTAGGATGATACACTTGCCACATTAGATTCCGCACTGGTAGCATGCATGATGAGGGCTTCACTGTTATGCGCCGGCTGACTGTTCACGGGTGTAAGACGAATTCCCATGCTGGTAGGTATGAGCAAGGAATAGCTATAGTCTTTTCGAAGTTCAATTGGCATTATATTTTTTCTCAGTATACTACTGCATCATATTCCATCAACGACTAGCACGATAAATATAATGCATCTCATTCTCCTTCTTATAATAATACAACGAGCCTTCACCACAATCCAAAATGGCAGCTTATTAAGGGTCCATAAATACAGTATAATCAATGTCTTACAGTGGCGCGCCCTTGTTGGTGGTGGTGCGTCTTTGGCAACTGAGAGTCATCACTAATAGGAGTAGAATTGTGCAGTTAATATCACGCACTTATATAAACTTAACTCTGGCTCAAACGATCGGTCGATCAGGTGAAAAAACGGCGCCTTGATTTCAATTTACGACAAATCCCAACAAACACAAGCACTGTTTTTTCACCTGAATTGGCATGTTAGCTGCGATAGAATACTTTGCTTCCTCCTCCTACCATAGGAAGATGACTGGATCTAAGACTGCTAGTATGAAACTCATTCCGAACGTAATAATTATGAAATAAAGATTGAATATGATCCAAAGAATAAGATTCTGAACTACATATTTTGAATTAAGACTTGGCGGTAATTTTCTAATTGTCTTTATGGTTAATAAAAAAGAAGATATGAAAAATGCGACGATTAAGATAACTCGAATGATTGGATATTGAAATATTCCTTCCAGAAAAAAAACATTGGTTTCATAGGAAAGCCCTAAGATCAATTTCTGTACAAATGGCGATCCATAGAATGAACCGATAAACAGGAACCCTTCGATAGCCGTTAATAGTTTAAAAATCAGTAACTTTGACTCTTGCTCATCACCATCGACTTTTTTTGTTTTCATTTCAATTTTGCTATCAATAGAGATCAATAAAGATTCCAGGCGATCAACAATAAAATCAGGAGACTGGTTTTCTTTTTGCTTTTTTATTTCATCTACTATTTCATTCCTTTTTCCGATAAGATCCAATCTGTCTCTTATACACATCTCAGAGCCCACGAGACTC
>CAXHHS010001160.1:0-2269 GCA_964015645.1 uncultured bacterium | reverse complement strand
ATTCTGATCGGCATCCAAGATATGGGCGCGGCGGGCATTACCTGCTCCACAACGGAAATGAGCGCCAAAGGCAACAGTGGAATGCAAATCAACCTGGATAATGTTCCAATTCGAGAACAAGGCATGAGCGCTTATGAAATATTGCTTTCGGAATCCCAGGAACGTATGCTGGCAGTGGTCAAAAAAGGGCAAGAAGTGATCGCAAAACAAATATGCGATAAATGGGATCTTCGCTGTGAGCAAATCGGAAATGTAACGGACGAGCCAATGCTAAAAATTTATCATCACGGAAAACAGGTAGCAGAAATCCCGCCGGAGGATTGCGTGTTGGGCGGCGGTGCGCCGGTATATCATCGAGAATATCGCAGGCCGGGTTACCTTGATGAGGCGCATCAATTTGATTTCCGGCAATTGCCGGCGGTTGAGAATATTCAAGAAGCATTTTTAACGGTTTTTGCTTCCTTAAACATTGTATCGAAACGCTGGGTGTACGAGCAATATGATACGATGGTGCGCACCAATACCGCTATTTTTCCCGGTGGTGATGCCGCAGTGGTGCGCATTAAAGGCACCAATAAAGCGATTGCCGCTAAAACCGATGGCAATGGCCGCTACGTTTACCTCAACCCGCGGCGCGGCGGGCAAATCGCCGTAGCAGAATCTGCTCGAAACGTTGTGGCAACCGGCGGCGAACCGCTGGCGATTACCAATTGTTTAAATTTCGGCAATCCTTACAAACCGGAAATGTTTTACCTCTTCCGCGAAGCAGTTGCCGGGATGGGAGACGCCTGCCGGGTGTTTGATACGCCGGTAACCGGCGGCAACGTCAGCCTTTACAACGAAACACCGGATAGCGCCGTTTATCCCACGCCAACAATTGGCATGGTTGGCCTTATCGAAGATATTTCTCACATCACCCCTGCTTACTTCCGGCAGGAGGGCGATTTGATTTACCTGGTCGGCGAGACAAAACCGGAAATCGGCGGTAGCGAATTTTTGAAGGAATATTACGATTTGATCACCGGGGATTGCCCAACGCTGGATTTGGCACTGGCCCACAAAACGAATCAAATCGTGTTAAAAGCGATTCGCAGCGGGCTGGTGCAATCCGCTCATGATCTTGCAGATGGCGGGCTGGCAGTTGCATTAGCGGAATCATGTATTATCAATCAAGAACAGCCTCTCGGTGCAACTGTAAAGATCGATTTCAGCGACATACGGCCGGAGTGGGTTTTGTTTAGCGAAAGCCAATCCCGTTTTTTGATTTCGATCCGGGAAAGCCATCAAAAAGATTTTGAATCACTGTTTGAAAACCAAGAATTATCAATAACTTACCTTGGCCGGGTTAGCGGTAATTTTTTGCGAATTAACAGTGTAATTGAACTTCCGCTCTCTCAATTAAATGAGATTTATTTTGAGACGATTGGAAAAATTATGGGCTGATTTTAACCTTTCTAATGTTTTTTTAAATTCAGCCTGCTAATTCTACCATTAGATTAAATACACAAAACAAGCGAAAGTAAGAAGCGATAATAGCCCTTTTTGTGTTCTTTCGTGTGTTTCGTAGGTTAAATAAGAAAAGACATGTCAAAATCTATCTGCGTTTACTGTTCCTCTAGCAATCACGTCGATCATAAATATTTTGAAGCTGCCCGCAATTTGGGTGAAGCAATTGCAAAGCGAAAATACCAACTTGTTTACGGCGGCGCAAATGTTGGTTTGATGGGAGAAGTCGCTTCAGCAGTTCACGAAAATCGCGGAAAAGTTATCGGCGTTATACCGGAATCGATCCATCATCGCGGGCTTGCGTTTGAAAAAGCGGATGAAATCATCATCACCAAAGACCTTCGCGAACGCAAAGCCATTATGGAGATTCGTTCCGATATATTTATCACCCTGCCCGGCGGCTTTGGCACCCTGGAAGAAGTTTTGGAAATGATTACCCTGAAGCAGCTTCAATATCATGAGAAACCAATTCTTTTTTTGAATATCGATTACTTTTTCGACCCGCTAAAAGAATTATTCGAACATCTATTCCAAACTCATTTTGCCCGCGATGTTTACAGAATGCTCTACCATTTCGTAGACACTGTAGATCAAGCATTTACTTACATCGATAATTATGAAGCACCTGAATTGGGAAATAAGTGGCAATAAGCCTTCTAACTGAGAGTAACAATGCCCTGGATAGAAATCATCGGTTACAGCGGCTCCGTTTTGGTTGCGGTTTCTTTAACGATGAGCAATATATGGAAATTACGCTGGATTA
>CAXHHS010001159.1:0-2270 GCA_964015645.1 uncultured bacterium | reverse complement strand
AACTGTCGTTCTCCTCCCGGTGCATGTAAAGATGTGTATAAACCATAGCCCGTAGAGACGAATGAAATTCAATTCAACAACTTATTTTTTTGCCATTACATAAAGGATAAAATAAAAATTTGAAAGGAGAACCCCAATGGAAACCTCATTAAAAGGCAAAGACTATATTTCCACCCAAGATTGGTCTGATGGCGAAATCGAATTATTGTTGGAAAAATCTTCCGAATTAAAGCGCATGTTCAAAAATGGCATTCCGCACCGCTTACTTCAGGATAAAACGATTTTTCTCCTCTTTTTTGATAAATCCACTCGCACCCGCAATTCCTTTGAAGCCGGTATCACCCAGCTTGGCGGCCACGCCCATTTTATTGATTCTTCTACTTCGCAAATCGCTCATGGCGAAAGTCCCAAAGATACCGGTATAATTCTTTCATCCTACGGCCACGGCATTGCCGTTCGCCATGATTTGGTTCCGGGAGAAGGAAATAGCTATATGCGAGAAATTGCTAAACACGCTGATAAACCGATTATTAACATGCAATGCGATGTCGATCACCCCTGCCAAACATTAGCGGATTTGATGACCATCCGGGAAGTTCGCGGCAAAGATTTGCGCGGTTTAAAAATTGCCGTTTCCTGGGCGTACGCGCCTTCCTACGCTAAACCGATGTCCGTTCCCCAGGGACTTATTATGTTGATGACACGCTTCGGCCTGGATGTAACCCTAGCCCATCCTCCGGAATATACTTTGATGGAAGACACCATGAGAACTGCTCGTGAGAATGCTGAAAAAGCCGGGGTAAAATTCGAAGTTGTTAATGATATGGATGCCGCGTTTGAAAATGCCGATATTGTTTATCCCAAGAGTTGGGGCATCGAATCGCTGTTCCACAAGCCGGAAGAAGCATTGGAAATCTCCAAAAAATACCGGGATTGGATTTGCGACGAGCGCCGCATGAAACTCGCCAATGAAGATGCCATCTACATGCACTGCCTGCCGGCGGATCGCGGAAACGAGGTTACCGATGCTGTCATCGACGGCCACCAATCCGTTATTTACCAGGAAGCGGAAAACCGCCTGCATACCTGTAAAGCGATTATGGCGTTGACGATGTAAATGATTCTTGATTTACCGTTCGCTTTTCTATATTTTGAGCAACTCACTATCACGTTCTCCAAAGGGAGTTGCATTGAAAAACGCCTACAAACAACTCAACATTTTCAAATGCCGGCACGAGGCACATCGGGGTTTTGAAAGCAGAATGTCCGTCCATCATATTTTGAATAAGAAGCAGTGTTTTCCCGGGGGCTGCTTTTATTTTAAATGGCGTTGCAAGTTGTTTAGCCAGGGGAAAAAGTGCTATCGCGGCTACAAACACATGGGGAAAAATTGTTTGGGATGCCGCTATTTTTACGAAGAAAAAATCTTTAATCACCCGGAGTTGCAAGTACCGGAAACCGAATATCGCGAGTTTCGCAAGGAATTGGATGAATTTGAAGATTGGCTGGACGAAACCGTAAACCGGGAGCTGGAAATTCACGGCAAAATTGATGGCGTAAAACCATTATTTTTTAAAAAAGCATATCACAAAGGGGAGAGTTTTTCGTTTTCCGGCTTCCTGATCATCTTCAAGCAGCTTTATTTTGAGCGCACCTTGATGGAAGATTACGTCTACCTCCGGCTTTCTCCCAAAACCTACGCGTCTCTCAAATTTGGGCGTGGCGATGTGTTAACCGCACGGGCAACCCTAAAGTTGGATAATGGCCGCCTGGTACTACAAAAACTCCGCCGGATTGATATTGAAGACCGCGGCGAACCACCGCTGTGGAACGAATCGAAAGCACTAGTCGCTCGCGAAACGGCCACCTTGATTCCCACCCAACCGGAGGGCTGCGTGCAATGCCCTTTCGGTTCTTTGATTGATGTAGAGGATTATCGCAGCAAAGAAACCCGCAAATATCGCCAGCTATATTGTTTGCAAGGGATGAAGGATTTTCGTATCTGCCCTCAATATACGCTCCACGCCGGAACGGAAGAAGTGCAGCAAAAACTCCCTGCCAACACCGCCTCCTGCATGTCGCATAAAGTCAATGTGGCCGTTAAAGTGTAGCGTATTCAAGTCGGGGGATCGTGGTAGCAGAAAATCTGAGAATGGAATACAGGTTACGCGGAGAACACGGATTAACAATGACTTTTAGATTATTTATCCGTGAAAATCCGTTTCATCAGTGCCATCCGCGTTCTATTTTTGGGGGAGGTTCTATTCCGC
>CAXHHS010001158.1:0-2270 GCA_964015645.1 uncultured bacterium | reverse complement strand
TTTTTTTGATTAATTAATACAAAATCAATAAACGATTCTAAAAAGCTGTTTTAAAAGTTTGATTTACTGCCACCAAGACATTTTTCTGGATTTTGATATTGTTGGTGGTGGTGTTAAATTTTTGGTATGCCGGATAAAGAAGAAAAGAAACCCCCGACAAAAGCGGAATTAGAGCGTGAAAAGCTTCTCCTGGAAAATCTAAAGCTAAAGCGGGAGACGAAAAAAGGCTTTTGGTTGTTGGGTAAAGCAGCTCAGACATTAGTACCGATTGCGACGTTTATAGTAACGGTATTTGTGTTTTGTAACCAAATCGAATTACAGAAACAAACTCAGGCTGCACAGAAACAAGCCCAGGCCATTGAAAAACGTCGTTTTGAATCGGAATTGGCCAGGCAGTTTGCGGCGACGGTGAAAGATTTTGAAGAAAACAAACCCCGCTCGGTGCGGCTGGGTGCTATTCTGTCAATGGAGAACTTTATTCCCCTGGGGGAAGACTACCGGGGTCGGATTTATTTGTTGTATGGCAACCTGTTAAGAGAAGAGGCAAAGAAAGAGCATCGGGATTCGGTATTAGTGTATCATATTGTCGAGAGTTTTCGGAAGCTCTCTAAAGTAAGATTAACAGAAAATGATACCTCGATTTCATTGTATTTGGTCAATGCTAAATTAGATTTTTTGGATTTATTTTCTTGTGATTTTCGGAGGGCCAATCTCATGGGAGCCGACCTCCGCGGAGCCGATCTCAGAAAAGTCAATCTCATCGGGGCCAATCTTAGCTTAACCGATCTCAGAAAAGCTGATCTCCACAGAGCCAATCTCTACAAAGCCAAACTCAACAGAGCTAATCTCTACGAAGCCAAACTCGTCGAAGCCAATCTCATCGAAGCCAATCTCATTAAAACCGATTTCATCAGAACGAATCTCTACGAAGCCAATCTCAGCGGGGCTAATCTCGGCAATGCCAATCTCAGCGGAGCTGACTTCTCCTTTGCCAATTTCGACGGAGCTAATCTCTCAGAAGCCGATCTCCACCAAGCCGATCTCCGGAGAGCAAAAAACTTAACCATCGAACAGCTTTCCAAAGTTAAGACCTTTTATAGAGCCAAGTTAGACTCAAGCCTTTTGGAACAAGTCAAAGAAAAATATCCTGATCTATTGGAGAGACCAAAGGAAGAATGAAGCTGCTTTTTTTCAAGCTGATTTGTGGGAGTCGAAAGAAAGGCTGGAGGGCTTATATAGAAAGTTCTAGGGTTGTAGTTAAGACCCATTCATATCTATTCGTTTTTTGCTGTCTTCCGTTGTAAATCCATTGGGATAGCGCAATTTTAGTTTATCGATATTGCTTTGCATAACGTCTCCAAGATCAAGCCCGAGATTTGAGCAAAGGGCTGCGATATACCACAGGCAATCACCGAGTTCTTTTTTCAGTTTTTCCTTATCAAGCCCGTGTTGATGAAATACGCCTTTCTTAATAAGATCGGCAACTTCGCCGGCTTCCCCTGCCAGCCCGAGGGCATTCCAGACGATCATTATTTCGTTATTTGAAGGTTCAAGACCAGGCTCTTCGATTAAGGTTCTGGCGGCTTCTTTTTGGTAATCTTTTGCCTCCATATTTTCTCCTTTTTTACCCAAAAGCTGTTTGGTTACTGCCTGTTGATAGTTTTTCATTTTAACCCTCAACATTTAGCGTTTGCTATAATGGAAACGGCAAGAAAGAATATTCGGTTTGCTGCCAGTAAAGATAATTTTTCCGGCCTGGGAATCGAATTGAACTTTCATTCATCTATTTCAATAAGTTCGCGCTCTACAAAGTCCCTTTTGTTATTATGAAAGCGATCAACTGCTTCTCGCAGGCGGCGTGCATTTTCCGGGTCGCTTAATAGATAAAGCGTTTCTTTCCAGCCCGGAAGATCGTTTTCCGGTAGTAAAATAAGCGGGTTTTTGCCTCTTCGGGTAATGCGGATCGGCTCGTGCATTTCATCTAAGCGCTTTAAAATTGCATTTGGTTTTTTTTGAAATTCGGTAAGTGATATCGTAGTCATCGCATTTTCCTATTTTTTCTCGTTCAATATATGTAAAAAATGTGACAAATTCCCCGCCTTAGTAAGGAGGGGACAGCATCGTGAAGCGTCCAGCGAAAGATGCAGGGGTGGTTGTACGAGGTCAGCACTTTCAACCACCCCTGATTTTCTCACTAAACGTTTCGAGAATCTGTCCCCTCCTTACTAAGCTACTCTCTGCACACAAATCCAGCAGGAGGGAGAAGCGCC
>CAXHHS010001157.1:0-2280 GCA_964015645.1 uncultured bacterium | reverse complement strand
GATGCAATGGAGTCTCGTGGGCTCGGAGATGTGTATAAGAGACAGATCCTAACCTCTTCGGCGTCCCCTTTTGCCGTATCATCGACAAAAAAATCATTAACTGAATTTATATTATCATCAAGCCGCTATAGTTGATGAAATATACGGAGAAATATTTGAAAAAATATAATGCGGTATAAAAGAACTGGGAATTTCAATTTTAACTATATGAATCCTCTACGAGGATTAAAATCCAGTGAGCATCATCATGTCTACAAAAATAGAACCTCTACGAGGTTCATCCCTGGCAGCAAAGCAATTATCACGGCATCACCGGAAAAACATCGTAGATGTTTCGTAGATGTTTCACTGTTGTAGTAAAAATGTGTTTCATCTCCATCCTCGTAGAGGGTGCACAAGTGAATCTTAATGGAAGTGGAGTAACGCCTTGGGTAAGGTGTGATTTTCTATAATTGCTTTTATGTAGAAGTAGAATTTTGTATACTATTTTTGGTGATAAAATTGAAGATAAACGATGGCTGAAATTATCAAAAAAACTGGTAGAAAATTTTCCGGGCGCGGTACTGCAGAAAACCCGCTCAACCGCTTCGAAAAAATCGAATATATCCCGGAACCGGAAGATTGCGATGAAGACGCCCCGCTAAAAACCGCCTTTTACAAAGATACTTCTCGATCTATCATCACCTACAACAACAGCCCGGATATTCCCTTTAATGCCGGTATCAATCCCTATCGTGGTTGCGAGCATGGCTGCATTTACTGCTATGCCCGCCCTTCGCACGAATACCTCGGCCTCTCCTCCGGCCTCGATTTTGAGACAAAAATTTTCGTAAAAGAAAACGCCGCCAAATTACTGCGCAAAGAGTTGTTGTCGCCGCGCTGGAAACCGCAAACCCTGGCCGTCAGCGGAATTACCGATCCCTACCAACCGGTGGAACGGCAGTTTAAAATCACCCGCCAGTGCCTGGAGGTTTTGTTGGAATTTCGTAATCCGGCGGGAGTTATTACTAAAAATCATTTAATTACGCGCGATATTGATATCTTAAAACAGATGGCCGAATACCGTTGTGTTGGGACAATGATTTCCCTCACTACGCTGGATGCTCATCTGGCACGCGTGATGGAGCCGCGAACCTCCCAACCCACCAGGCGATTGGCTGCCATCGAAAAATTAGCCGCTGCCGGCATTCCCGTTGGCGTAATGGTTGCGCCGATTATTCCCGGGCTAAACGATCATGAAATTCCTCGTATTATCAAGGCAGCCGCCAAGGCCGGGGCACAATCCGCCGGACATGTGATTCTGCGCTTGCCGCGCACCCTCGGTCCGCTGTTCGAAAATTGGCTGGAGCGTTATTTTCCGAATCGGAAGGAAAAAGTGTTAAATCGCATCAAAGACATGCGCGATGGGAAGCTATACACGCACGAATTTCATAAACGAATGAGCGGGGAAGGCATTTTTGCCGAGCAAATCAAAACGATGTTTAATGTCGCTTGCCGCAAAGCAAATTTTCCGGAGAAAACTCGCCCGACGTTATCCCCGGAGTTTTTCCGCCGGCCCGGTGCGGAGCAATTGGAACTATTTTAAGTTTGTAAGACTGAATAAAGGCGGATCGCTAAAGTTGCTTTAATACTGCTTTGGTCTCGGAAATAATCTGTTCTATAGTTGGTTTTTCACAAAAAATGTGTTCGGAAGGATTTTCAAATGGATGGTAATGCCATGCTTTTAGGTTATCATAACCGAATACCCGCTTCTGGCGATAGAGTAGCGCAAAATCTATTCTTCCGTTTCGAGCATTGTAGCGCACCGCCAGAAATGCCTCGTTGTTAAAGTGGTAGTTCGCTTTGAAAGATTTAGCGGTATGAATGATAGATTGGAATCGATAGATTAGTTTATGTTTTATTGAGAGCAGCTTGAATTTGTTTAAAAAATTCCGTAACTGACAATTGTTTCATCGAGATAGCGCTTTTTTTATTCGGCTAACAGCGGCAATAAGGTCTTTTTTTTCCATCTCAAGCATCTCCCAATCTACATAGTCGGATTCAACTTCATAGCTAAACGGCTCCGCAATTTTATTATTACTCCACATTGTTGCAAATTCATCAAAGGAAATGCCGTATTTTGCTTCGAATAGCAAAATTCCCCGGCTATATTTTTCAAGTTTGCTTTCCAGGGCAGAAATTAAAATTTCGCTGATACTTTCTTTTAAAGCTTTTTTGCCAAAGGATTCTTCTAATACCTGTCTCTTATACACATCTGACGCTGCCGACGAGCTTCTTGGT
>CAXHHS010001156.1:0-2286 GCA_964015645.1 uncultured bacterium | reverse complement strand
AATATAGTTTGACTATCAATACAGACGGCCAGGGAAGTGTAACGCTCAATCCAGCAGGTGGTATTTACGATGAAGGCACGGAAGTTATTCTAAGCGCAGTGCCGGATGCCGGCCATCTCTTCAGCGGTTGGAGCGACAGTTTGGTCAGTACCGAGAATCCCGATACCATTATAATGAATTCCGACAAAGTCGTAACCGCAACATTTACTCCCATCCCGCAATACACGCTGGATATTGATACCGTTGGCTTTGGCGGCGTAACACTTGATCCCCCCGGCGGTATTTATGATGAGGGCACAATTGTTACACTTAGCGGAACCCCGGATAACGGCCATCGTTTCGATGCCTGGAGCGGCGATTTGGAAAGCACAGATAATCCCGAAACCATCACAATGGATTCCGACAAAGTTGTTACCGCTAATTTTTCGGAAATCCCACAATACACGCTAACCGTAAATACCAGCGGATTTGGCAGTGTGACACTAAACCCCCCCGGCAGCGTTTTTGAGGAAGGCACGGAAATCACGCTAACGGCAGTGGCAGATGCCGGAAATCAGTTCAGCAATTGGAGTGGCGATATTAACGGATCGCAAAATCCCTACACATTGATCCTTGATGCGGATAAAACCATAACAGCGAATTTTATAGAAGTCAGCGAACCGATTGCCTTCGAGAAATTCCACAGCGGCGGATCATCGGGGTCCGGTACTGTTTCAACTTCAACCAATGTTACAGCAATTGAGGGGCATTTATACCTGGCTTCTGTTTCTACCAAACCGTTTACAAGTATCACATCGGTAACCGGCATGGGGCTGAACTGGACATTGGTAGACGCTCAATGCGCCGGCCGCAATCAAACCGGGGTTGAAACCTGGATGGCTATCGGAACACCGGGCGGGGATGATGTGGTCGTCGCCGAACTTGCCGGGTCGCCTTCAAATGCTGCAATTATTGTTGCTCGATATTCCGGTGTCCATCAAACCAATCCTATTGGAGATATTGTTTCCGGTAATTCTAATGGTGAAGACGGCGCTTGCAGCGGCGGCACGGACAACGATGTATATAGTTTTGATATGTCCACTACTGCTTCCGGTTCTTATGTGTTCGGAGCAGTTGCGATGCGGAACCGTACCCATTTGCCCGGTAATGATTATACTGAACGCAGTGTAATTACTCAGGGCAGCGGCGGTAGTATTGCCAGCCTCTCGGTTGTCGATAGAGATGTTTCCGAATTATCAACCTTTACATTCGACGGCACATTTAACAAGGGTGTGGATTGGGCTGCAATTGGAGTGGAACTTCGCCATGCCGGTGCATCGGCACTTAAATTTAGCTCGGTTGAAATTGGCAGTATTGCAACGGACAGGGATAACGACGAAATTTTCAAAGACGCCAAATCCGGCACGGCAAAAAATGCTGCCGGCAGTTCGCAAGTGGTAGAGTTGTCGTATTTAAAATTCGCGCTGAAAGGCATTCGGGTTAACACAATAGAATCTGCAACATTACAGTTGCCATTGGCAGCTCAACGACCGGAAGAAATTGCTGTATACACGACATCAAATCATTTCCGCTCATCTCGGTCACAATGGAAGGCTGATCAATTAAGCACGGCGAATGCACCGGAAATCTCAGCCAAACCATTCGAGATAAAACATTTCAAACAAAACATTGAATGGATTGAAGCCGATGTAAGCAGTATCGTAATCGATAATGGGTTGTATAGTTTTGCCATCGAAGGCTACGCTTTCAACCCGCTAAATTTTAGCAGCGATGTAAAACCACAGCTAATCGTTCAATTACGAAGCGAATCAAACTTGCTGGCCGAAAATCCCGGCGATAACGAAATCAATGTTGAACTTCTCCAGCTTTCGCAAAAACCGAATGAGCTATTTCAAACAGCGTCTATTCCGGAAAAAGCGGAATTACAAGGGAATTACCCCAACCCATTTAATTCCGAAACCACCATTCGATATGCACTTGCAAGGGATGCTCGCGTAAAATTAAGCATTTACAACGTACGCGGCCAGCGAGTGCAAACATTGGTTGATGGGGTGCAATCTGCCGGTTACAAATCGTTGATTTGGAGTGGAAAAGATGCCAAAGGAAATGAACTTAGCTCCGGAATCTATTTCTTAAGATTAAACATTGGCGGACAAAAGTTTACCAGCAAGTTAATTTTACAAAAGTAAACGAAGTATTCAAGTGTTTAAGTGCTCAGGTAACTCGAATACTTAAACACCTGAATACTCATTTTTTTAGTTTATCGCTGTCGGTTCGCTCTTCAAA
>CAXHHS010001155.1:0-2289 GCA_964015645.1 uncultured bacterium | reverse complement strand
CCACCATACGCCTCCGGGGCCATAATAATGCATCAATGTGTCTGCCAGGGCAAGGTCTGTTGGTTCATTCCATATTGCAATATCATCGTTGGCGAAATTGATGCCAAAGCTAAGCCCTTCATCCATATGGCAGCTAACGGCGCAGGCATTTACCATACCATTTCCGTCGCCTGCGAATAGGATTGTCTTTTGCGGAGAAATTGTCTCAAATGTATGAGAATGAATGTCAAACGCCACAGCGGTTTTAGAAACTTTGGGATTGTGGCATTTGGAGCAACGGGAAGCACCCGAACCTTCGGGGTCGTATGTGTGATTGGTATGCTGTGTTACGACTGCCGCAATATTGTCCCTGTTGGTAACAGGATCAGCAACCCATTCGGTAGGAATAGCGGCAAAATCTCCATGTGTAGCATGGCAGGAGAGACAAAGCGTGTTGTCGTCGTTTGCGGTCGCAATCGGGAGTTCGTTGCCCAGGCTGTCTTCCTCAACAATTTCTTCCCGAATATGATGTTTCGTTTCATTGTGTACATCGTGGCATTCATAACACGTTACCTTGTGAAATTCGAAGGTCGGTTTGCTGCTTTCGATAAAATCGAGGTATTGCTGGCGGTGTTTGATGGAATGTTTGCCATCGGGCCAGTCCCCGCCGCCATCGGTAAAGAAATCCGCCACCAGATCGCCAACTTCCCAGGAGGCTAAATTCTCATCATCAAACGGGAATCCGAAGGTATTATTGGGCAAACTTTTACCGCGATTGTGGCACATGCCGCAAAGGTTGTTCGCCTGTTCCGGCGTCAATTTTGAGGGGTTAATAATTTCCGCCGGGTTTCCCGTCATCGCATGATTGCCACCGGGGCCATGACATTTTTCGCAGGTGGTATTTATTTGATCCAGGTCGCCATCCCCATCGATATCGTACACGTTGTTAAAATCGACATAATCCGCTTCGTTTTCCACCGGCGCGCCTCGTGCAATCCATTCTCCATTGCTATCTTGCTCTACTTCCAAACCGGTAATATGGCATCCGGCACATCCCTTCGGCATACTGCGGCTGCTGGCGGCTGCATCCGGCAGTGTAGAAGCGGGGGTATAAATCGGCAGGTTGTTAGCATCCCACCAGGCTTCCGGATGGTAGGTCACATACTCGCGCGTTTTATCGTTATACTGAACCGGGGAAACATATAGTGCGGCAGATTCTCCCTGGGAAGTATTGATTTTAACCATATAACGCTGTTTGTACGTGCCGCTGCCACCATAGGTGAGATATAATTTATGGGCAACGTCGCCGATTTTAATTGTGTACCCATCGTTGGCGTTGTAACCTAATACCGGCGCATTCGGTTTAAAGGCGTCGAATTTGCTGCTGATGGTATTAAAATCCAGCCCATCTTTGAAATCATCAACGCCGTTTTGATCAGAATCTGCAACAACGCCTAAAAAGTTTTCCAGCGAATGCGAATCATCCGGTACATAGGAATAGCCATTGGCATGAAAAGACGTTCGCCAACCGGTCATGTCACCCAAGCCAGGATTGTTGTGACACTGTAGACACTTCTCCGGGCCAACATAATCCTGGGCATTCATTACCCCAAACACTCCCAACATCACCATCGCGAGTAAAAAAAGCGGTAACGGTTTCATCATACTGTCCTCCTTTTTTGATTTTTATTAGCACCTTCTTTAGAGCTTGAATAGTCATATTCTATGCCAAAACATTCAAAGCGTCTTAAGTTTATATTTTACAATAGATTGCAAAACTCATCATCAATACGATAAATAGCAATTTTGAGACATATATGTCTCAAGCATTAATAAATTTTCTTTAACTCTAATGTTTTTAAATATTTGGCTGGTGGGATGTTTTTGTCACGCGTGGGACATTACTGTCTCAACTTTATGGAGAAAATTATGTGTACCCCAAAAAGAAAAAATTCAACAAAAAAACTCGCTGCGGAGATTTAGTGTAGCAAGTTTATTGGCATCTCCGCAGCGAAGGTTTCAGGTGGGAGGACACTTACTTCATCAAGATCATTTTCCGGGTAAGTAATATGTTTTCACTTTCTAACCGGTAGACGTACACCCCGCTCGCTAGGTTCGCTCCGTAAAACGTCTCTTCATAAATTCCCGGGGGATACAGCCCTTTAGCTAATACCGCCACTTCCTGGCCGATGATGTTATAAACTGCTAATCGAATCTCCGCCGCTTTCGGAACTTCGAATCCGATAGTTGTTGCCGGGGGAAACGGGTTGGGATAGTGATGCTTCAACGTGAATTGGTGAGGACTTTCAG
>CAXHHS010001154.1:0-2298 GCA_964015645.1 uncultured bacterium | reverse complement strand
CACCAGAGCCGGTAGCTGGCGGAGTTGGTAAAGATGTGTATAAACCGTAGCCCGTAGGGACGGCTGACATTAGCCTGGTCAATTCAGCTGTTTCTACGAGACTAAGATTCTTTTATCGTTTTCTTTTCCGGAAATAAATTTCCGGGCTATTACCGGACGTTCCTACGGAACGAATAAAGCCTCCAGCTATTTGGATTTAAACTGATTTTGTCAGGCTATGGGAGATAGAATAAATGATACGATTCATCCTTTTAACTATTTTTGCATTTGGCAGCATCCAGACCCAGGTGCAACTTGTGCCGTCTCTAACCCTGGAAGATTCGCAAGCGAGCGACCAGGATGATATGTGTATTTGGATTCATCCGACACCTTCTTTAAGTACAATTATCGGGTCGGATAAAGCCGCTAACAAATTGTTTGTCTACGATTTACAGGGAAACACTATCCAAGCGGTTTCGCTGCCAGGGAAGCCGGGCAACATTGATGTTCGCTACAATTTCCCGCTCTCCGGGGGATCGAAGGATATTGTCGGATATTGCGACCGCACCAATAATGAAATCGTTTTTTACACCGTTGACATCGCTACTCGCCAGCTCAGTTTTGCCGGCAGTTTTCCGGCGTTGGGAGAAGTGTTGGGATTTTGCCTTTATAAAAGTCCCAACAATGAGAAGTTTTACGGAATTGTTTCAGCGGAAAGCGGCAGTGGTGAATTACGGCAATGGGAATTGGCGGATAATAATGGCGCTGTAAATGGCATTCACAAACGAACCTGGATTAATGGCAGCGGCGGTTTAACCGAAGGATTGGTTGCCGACGACGAAACCGGTAAACTTTACGCCGCCAGTGAAAATATCGGCATTTATAAATACGATGCCGACCCAACAGATAGCAATCCCTCCAGCGAGATGATCGCTGCGGTTGGCGAAAATGGCCTGACTGCTGACGTGGAAGGTATTGCAATTTATTATGCCGCCGATGGAGAAGGATTTCTCATTGCTTCCAGCCAGGGCAGCAGCGATTTTAAAGTGTACCAGCGAAAAGCACCGCATGACTTTGTAACCACGTTTACCGTACAATCAGCGTCTTCTACCGATGGCATCGATGTAACCAATGTCAATTTGGGCGGGTCTTTTTCGAAGGGCGTTTTTTTAGCGCACAATGGCGGCAGCCGAATTTTAGCATCCGCTTATGAAGATATCGGTATTTTGGTTGATACCGAATATTGGAACCCTCGCGATGAACCATCAAGCCAGCCGCCGGATATTAACGAATTTACGCCCCAAAGCGGGCCGGTTGGCATAGCCGTAACCATTACCGGCCAAAACCTGGCTAACACAACATCTGTTATCTTCAACGGCGTTCCGGCAGATGGATTCAATGTGGAATCGGATACGCAACTAAGCGCTATCGTTCCCGAAAATGCAACTAGCGGTTTCATCGAAGTCACTACACCAGCCGGTACTGCCGTAAGCACCACGGTGTTCGAAGTGCTGCAAACTTTTTTAATGGCGCTGGGCAATAATTGGAATTTGATCGGGCTGCCGCTGCTTCCGCCGGATGGGTCGGTTGGTATTCTGCTTCCCGGTGCTGGCCCAAATAGTTTGTTCGGTTATGATGGCGACTACGTCCCCTACGACAGCTTGGAGGCTGGTTTGGGATACTGGCTTCGCCTCGATGCCCCGGATACGGTTACAATTGCCGGCTCCGAAATCAATTCCATATCGCTCAATTTAACGGCTGGCTGGAATCTCATTAGCGGTATTTCCCAAAAAACAGCGTTAGCCGATGTGATCGATTCGAGTGAAATCATTTTTCCCGGCTCTTTATTCGGGTTTAACGGTGCATATTTTTCTTCCGATACGCTTTTCCCCGGCGAGGGATATTGGATAATGGCAAATACCACCGGGCAGATTGAGATAAATAGCAACAACAGTAAGCAAGTAGGGCAATAGGTAAATTCCCGAATTGCCTACTCGCCTATTGCCTACTTTTAATTTGGCCTTAAAATCTCTCAAACGCAATAAAGTCAGTTATTGCCGGATCGTTACCGGTTTGGCGAAGCAGCATTGCAATTTGCCCGCGATGATATCCACCGTGAATGATAACGTGTGAAAGAATATTACCAACGACTGATTCATAAGCTACGCCTTTGGAGTTGCGGTAAGTGACTGTTTCCGACAGTTTTTCCGGTGCAAGTTTTTCCAAATAAGCATTCCAATTTTGATTGGTCGTTTCAATTAAAGATTCGCATTCGTCGAGTGAATATTCCGGCCAAACATCAAATTGGCTGCTATCTTT
>CAXHHS010001153.1:0-2301 GCA_964015645.1 uncultured bacterium | reverse complement strand
GCTCGTCGGCAGCGTCAGATGTGTATAAGAGACAGGAATATCCGGGGGCATATTGGCAATTTCATCCAGGAATAATGTGCCGCCGTTCGCTGCTTCAAACAACCCTTTTTTGTTCTGATTTGCGCCGGTAAATGCGCCTTTTATATAACCGAATAATTCACCTTCCAACAGGTTTTCCGGGATTGCCCCGCAATCGATAGCGACAAACGGCTGCTCCTTGCGCGATCCATTGTAATGAATGATGCGAGCGATTAACTCCTTACCGGTACCGCTTTCTCCCTGGATTAGCACCCGGGCATCGGTGGGAATTACCTGTTCCAGCAAGGCGAATACCGCCTGCAACGGAGGGCTTTGTCCGACAATACCGTGAACCGCGAATTTCTGCTGCACTTCTTTTTGCAAGCGCCGGGTTTCTTCAAACAGGTGATGGTGCAGTTTGGCATTATGGATAAATCGAGCAAACATCGCCGCCAAAATATTCAACATTTGCAATTCGCGTTCGCCGAAAGCGGCTTTTCCCTTTAAGCGAATTAAGTTGAGAACTCCCAACAACTTGCCTTTTAACATTAACGGAACGCTAATGGCGGAGGTGATATTACGGTATTTTTCATCGATCTCATCTTCGCCCAATAATTCCGTAATATTATCCGTTAATAAAGGCTCCTTGTGGAAATTGACCCATCCGGCTAACATTTCGTGCAGAAAATGATCCAATTTCACTATTTCCGTTGGGGCCTGGCGAATCAGTGTGCGGGATGTATTTTGGTTATCCGGGTTGTATAGTAAAACCGATCCCTGGTCGCCATTCACCAGATTAAGCACTTCATCCAAAATGCGCTCTTCCAGTTCATCCGCCTGCAACAAAGCGCTGACGGTTTCTAAAACTTGTAACAATTTTTCAAAATCTTTAATCTGCATGTATACTTTTTCCCGCAAACTTACGACTACAATATAAAGGGATTTAAAATGATATAAAATATCTTTCCGGGGATTTCGGTTTGATTTTTAACAACGTTGGTTTAACTTTTTCGTAACGAGGATTTCAAAATGGTGAAGGCGCAGGTAAAATGGCAAAAAGACCGTTCAACACATTTAAATCACCCTGTTTTTAAAAAACTGATAATGATACCGTTAGCCGGAAAAGAAATAGACAATTACCGCATTTTGGAAGTGCTCGGCGAAGGCGCCATGGGCATTGTTTACAAAGCGATGCATACATCGTTAAACCGGGTGGTTGCGGTAAAAATGCTTCACCCGGAACTGGCCAACGATGTCAATTTTATCAAACGATTTCGTAAAGAAGCTCAATTGTTAGGGCAGTTAGAACACAGAAATATTGTCTCCCTGTTAGATTTCCGGGAAACGGAATACGGGTGGATTATTGTGATGAATTACGTAGAAGGCATTACCTTAAAAGAAAAGCTTGCCCGCGAAAAGGAAATTCCGCTGAAATATGTGCTGGCAATTTTCCGCCAGTTATTAGACGGCATTGATTACGCTCATCAAAAAGGCGTCATTCACCGGGATATTAAGCCGGGAAATATTATGATGACGCAGGACGGGATCATCAAACTAACGGATTTTGGCCTGGCGCGGTCCAGCCGGTTAGACGATGCCAGCCTGTCGATTGCGTCTGCAAATCGCGCCGGGACCATTTTATATATGTCGCCGGAGCAGGTCAAAACATCGCAAAATATTGACCATCGCACGGATATTTATTCCCTGGGTATTACTTTGTACGAAATGCTAGCCGGCCGGCGGCCATTTGATGAAAACGAAATGGATGTCACCATCCTTTACCAAATTGTACACGGTAAAATTCTTCCACCGGAGGAACTGAAACCGGATATTCCCGTCGAGCTTTCCCATATTGTGATGAAAGCTATCCATAAACACCCTGATGAGCGGTTTCAAACTGCGCAGGAGCTGATGATCGCGCTGAATGAGGAAAAAGAAAGACATAATCCTCCGCCAATGCCGGAAAAGAAAATGAACCGGAATTGGGTCGCAATCATTGCAATCGCTATTTTTTTAGTGGCCGGCGTTTTTTATTTTTCCATGCGCTCCTATTTGGAAAATACTGCTAACCCGCCGGAAAAACAGCAGCTTTTGCCCCCGGAGCTCAATTCCGAAGGCGCGTCAAAAACCGCACCTGCGAATCCAACGGTTCTTTCTTCCACCATCGATTCTTCCATCAACCGCCAGGAAAAACCGCCAGCCACAGACAAACCGATATCGCCTTTCGCAGACGCTAAAATAGACGTAAGATCGGTTCCGTCGGGCGCTGTTATTATGTTGAAT
>CAXHHS010001152.1:0-2305 GCA_964015645.1 uncultured bacterium | reverse complement strand
GCTTGTCTTGAGTGGAATCGGAAAATCGGAAGGCTAATTCGGAGGTCTGTGTTTTCAAATTTGAAAAATTTAAAAAATTTAATTTTCGTAACCATAATCGGTTCGCTTAATTTTTTCAGCCAGATTATATATTCGGCTGAACCGAATAATAACCCTGTCGAAGCGCATAAAAATCAACTAATTATCCAGCTTAACCAGGACTCAAAAAATCCATATTTCGGAACAGTTGAAATCCTCGGTTTAAATTCGGAAGATTTAATAAATCTAAGCCGGGCGGAATTAACAACATCGCAATGGAAAACGGTATTTCCGGTCTTTGTCGGGGATGCCATTCCGGATAAAGCCACCGGAAAACTGCCCATGCTCGGCAGCTATCAAGTAGAAGAACACCTGGTGCGGTTTGTACCGCGTTTTCCGTTGGTTGCCGGGCTATCTTATTACAGCCGGTTCGATTTTGCAGTACTACGCAAATTGTTAAATCAACCGGTTGATACTGCTGCCAAACCCGTTGTTGTCGAGGCGATATTTAATATTCCCAAATTAGCCGTAGAAGCCACTACAGTGGTTAAACAGGTTTACCCAACTGCCTCGATGTTGCCGGAGAACCAATTAAAATTATACATCCATTTTTCCGCACCGATGCGGCGGGGGAATATTTACCGGCACATCCGCTTGCTGGATGCCTCCGGCCAGGAAGTGTACCAACCATTCATCGAAATTGAGCAAGAACTTTGGGATCCGCAATCGCAGCGTTTAACGCTGTTTTTCGATCCGGGCAGAATTAAACGAGGATTGCGCCCGCACCGGGAAGCCGGGCTGGCGTTAACGGCAGGTGGCTCGTACCAGCTTGTTATCGCTAAAACAATGCAGGATGCCGCAGGGGTTCCCCTGGCAGCGGAATTTAGAAAATCATTCCAAATAACGACGCCGGATCGCACTTCGCCTGATTATCATTCCTGGAAAATTACGCCGCCACCTTCCGGCACAACCGAGCCGGTTTTCATCGTTTTTTCCGAACCATTGGACCACGCGCTGTTGGAACGGCTGATTACAATTGTTGACGCCACAGAAACGCCCCTCCACGGCACGAAAAATAGTTTTGATGAAGAAACCAAATGGGCTTTTACCCCGGATCAACCGTGGAAAGCAGGAGAGTATTATTTTCGACTTAGCACTGCCCTGGAGGATTTGGCCGGAAACAATATCGACCGGCTTTTTGATGCCGATATGCACCATCAACAAACCGCCAGCAAAGATTACCAAATTATTAACCTGCCGTTTCGTGTTGAAAACCTTTCACAGTAGCGAATCACATTTGGCGAGCTTTTTATTTCGCTAAAAAATTTTTCTTTCGTATGTTACCGAATGAAGAATTCGAAAAAGAGCGTTCTTTTACTTGGAGCAACCGGGTTGGTTGGCAGCGAATGCCTGCAACTCTTATCGGAAAAAGACCACTACCAAAACGTCATTATTTTTACTCGCCGAAAACTGCCAGACCTTCCTAACTCTTTGAAAATAGAACAACATATTGTCGATTTTGATAAACCGGACAGTTATCGCGATCTCGTAAAGGCAGGGCAGGTTATCTGCGCCCTGGGTACTACCATAAAAAAAGCCGGTTCGCAGGAAGCGTTTTACAAAGTGGATTTTACCTATCCGCTCGAAATTGCCAAAATTGCCTACGAAAATGGCGTCGAACATTTTTTACTGGTAAGCTCCAATGGCGCTAATCCCCATTCCAAAATATTTTACAGCCAGGTAAAGGGCGAAATTGAAGCGGCAATCGGATCGTTGGGATTTCGCAGCTTCAGTATTTTTCGGCCATCATTGCTGCTTGGTAAACGCCAGGAAATTCGGGTGGGTGAAAAAATTGGCCAGGTTTTCGGCAGCATATTTTCATCTCTGATACCGGGGCGCTATAAACCGATTCACGCCAGTGTTGTCGCAGATACGATTCTAAAAATTGGCCAGGAAAACTCTCCCGGTATCAAAATTATTGAATCGGAAGAAATTCGTCAAATCTCCAGGGGGAAATAAAAATGAAATTAGCGAAAAAGGTATCGCTTGCAGTTAGCCTGCTGATCGGTCTATTGTTCTTATATTTATTACTCTGGCCGGTAAAGGTTGATCCGGCAAGCTGGCAAGCCCCGCCGCCGCCGGCGTTAAGCGGCGTTTACCAGCAAAATAATCAACTATCAAAAATCGAACGGATAGAGATTAATCTTGGTTATGGACCGGAAGATGTTGCT
This sequence comes from uncultured bacterium, assembly GCA_964015645.1. Taxonomy (GTDB): domain Bacteria; phylum Calditrichota; class Calditrichia; order RBG-13-44-9; family J075; genus CAXHHS01. The sequence continues at coordinate 56 of CAXHHS010001152.1, read as the reverse complement.
ATCGATACCGCCGGGCAAATTTACGGCGGGCTGCACCACGGCGAAATTATCCGTAT
>CAXHHS010001151.1:0-2306 GCA_964015645.1 uncultured bacterium | reverse complement strand
AAAAGATAGTACATTTAGCTATAGTTTACAAATACCTTTTTGCAGGGGACTCTTTAATATAGTAAAACCGACAATCTCCTTTGTGTCGGTAGCTATTCTTGCAATGATGCCTTCACCAATATCAATTCCTTCTGCCTTTTGCGGATTGCCGATAGATATATATAGCACATCTGCTTCAGCATCATAATCCCATTGCAGATTTGTTTGCTTTTCGATCATTTTTAAGGCTTCCATAGAACTTTCCTCCTTTTGCTTAACCTCCTTGTAAAGTAAGCTGTAATCAGAAACCCGTCAAGCTTGTTTATCTCTTTATAAGCAACAACTAAATATTTATCAGCAGTTACCGGTGATTTTGGATAAAATTTGGCAGCCAACACTTCTTCGAAATCTCCTTCCAGGATAATAGCCGGGTTGCTAATTACTTCGATCAGCTTCGCTTCTTCATTTTTCATTTTCGGGTGATTTTTGAGAATATGGTTCATCCTCTCATCCGTAATTCTGATCGGAACGCCGCTTTTTGCGATGACAATTTTTATTCGGAACCCGCGGAGACAAAATCTCTTTCTGATATTTTTACTTCACACTCTAACGGCAGCGGGTCAGTTAAAAATAACAATTCGCTTAATAAAATAATAAGCATCATTATCATCCCCGGTTGATATTTCAAACGAATTCAAGCCGCTCTTAACGTATGCCGTCACATCCCAGGTTAATTCCTCCATACCGTTCAGGGCTTCAAACGATTTGGGCTGGTATGCTCTCAATACATTGTTGTTAAATTTGATAGTGACTGAGGCTCTTTTGTTTACCGAATAGGGAAAATATTCCGTAGACGTTGCGGCATAAAGCTTGAGAGTAAACGATTGAGCGTAATTCAATTCCTGGGGAAGTGTAAAATTTAGCCGTAAAGCATCGTTGCCTTTTGGGTCGCGAAGGGGAAACGTAAACCCAAGTTTCCAGAAATAATCGTTTAGCTTTTTCTCGAATTCAATTTCCGGCCCATCTTTTTGGCTGGCAATAAATCCGCGGTTTCCGTAAGTGTAGCCGGGGATTAAATCGCAATTGTTAATGCGGACATTGCCGTTGCTGCCAACATCTACCGAATATTGCATTTCGGGAAAATAGTCGACAGCGATTTCAAGCGGATTATTGGCCCTGACCGAAATTGACCTGGGCGATGGAGTTCGATAGCCCGCAAGATCACCAAACGAAACCCGGTGGTTTCCGGTCTTCAAATCACCTTCAAAAAGGCCTTTTCCCCGGGGTTCGTTGTCGATAAAAATTTCCCCCCCTTCCGGTTGAGTGCGTATGATTACCGTTTCCACTTCCTTTACTAATTTAAAATCAATTTCGGATTTTGGATTGATATTTGAAAGCGTCAGCACTTTTTTCGGTGGAATGCTGCGATAGCCACCTTTAACGAGAGAGATTTCATATTTACCAAACGGTAGTTCCGAAAAAAGGTAATCGCTTTCTTTGCCGGTATTTTGATTATTCAAATAAATTTGCGCGCCCCGAACATTTGCCGTTATTTTGATGAGACCTTTCTGTAAGCTGCTTTCTTTACTGCCAGAAGAAGCCCGCTTGCTCAAAACCGGTGTTTGATCAAAAATCAGTTTTACCGTATCGCCGGGAGTAATCGAAAATCGCCTGGATTCCGGAGAGGATTGATACCCGTCTTTTTCGATTGCAATTGTGTATTCGCCTTGTGTCAGCGAAAGCGGGTTGATTTCATTTAAAGTGCCGTGAAAATCATTATTGATAAAGATTTTGGAGTCGTCGTAATCCGCGGAAATCCAAAGAAATCCCTGTTCTGCCGCCAATATTTTCTCCATTCGAAATAAAACGATTACCGGCTGTTTTGGTTTGACGTCAACTTCGTGAACATGCGGAAATGAATTAAAGCCCGATTTTCGCAACACAACCTGGTGTTTTCCGATTGGGACGTCCGAAAATTCGCGCTTAAAGTCGGCGTACCCTTTTTTTTCACCATCGAGATAAACCTCGGCGCCGTTTACATTCGATTCAATGATAAGGCTGCCGGTTTGCGGAGCGGTTCCATTCATAAAAAAAGCGGCAGCGATTGTAATTCCGGCAATCATTAAAATTGCAAAAAGCAGTAGTAGTTTTCCCCAACCGGTTGATGATTTGTAAGTTTCTAATGTGATGGGAATATTTTCAATTTCTTCATCATCCAGCGCATGTTGCCAGGTAATATCCGATGCACTACGGACAGAAAGAAGCTGCAACGTTTCCGGCTGAACTTCGCCAAGAATTTTTTTCTCCAGGTAAGCGCGCTGTCTCTT
>CAXHHS010001150.1:0-2307 GCA_964015645.1 uncultured bacterium | reverse complement strand
AGCTCGTCGGCAGCGTCAGATGTGTATAAGAGACAGTAGATGTTGCCTTTGGTTGGCCGGATTAATCCTAATATCAGTTTTAAAATGGTGCTTTTACCCGTGCCGCTGCCGCCTACCAGCAATATCAATTCCCCGGTATCGATCTTAAAAGAGATGTCATCCAGTATTTTTCTGCCCCCAAGGAACAGGGTTATATTTTCAAACCGTATCATTTACCCCTCTTAGAAATAGACTGCGAACGCCAGTACCAGTTTCGTCAGCAGAAAATCCATTAACAGCACGGAAATAGAAGTTAACATTACCGTAAGCGTGGCCGCACGTCCCAGCCCAACGGTTCCACCGGAGACTGTAATTCCCAGGTAACATCCCACCAGGCCAATCATCAATCCGTAAAATGGCGGCTTAATGATGCCTACCACCAGGTCTCGCATAATTAAACCGGATTGAATGGAAACCCAGAAAAATGTGGAATCGACTCCCATCCATAATACACCGCCCAGCCATCCGCAGATAATGCCGAAAATATCGGCGACAATGGTAATCGGGATCATCAGGAACATTGAGGCAAATATGCGGGGCACTAATAGCCGTTTTACAGGATCGGTTCCGAATGCCCGCAGGGCATCGATTTGCTCGCTTAACACCATATTCCCCAATTCGGAAACCAATTTTGCACCGCTGCGGCCGGCAATCATCAAACCGGTTATGGTAGGGCCGATTTCCCGGATAACTGACATGGCGACAATTCGCCCCAACATCAATTTTGCACCGAATTGTTCCAGTTTTGTACCCCACTCCAGCGTCAACACCATGCCAATTGCCCCGGCAGCGATTAACACTAATGGCAGGGCTTGAATCCCCATGATATATATTTGCTCTAAGGTATCGTGCCAATAAACAAAGGTATAACGAGCGCCGGTAATCACTTTCCAGAGATAGCGACCGATTTGGCGAATTTCGCTCAGAATGATCTGAAACCTATTGGGGGTTTGAACTTCCATTAACTGAATAATCCTTTCGGGCGATGTTTGAAAACGAACAGAATATAAGTGATTACAATAAATATAGCAATATATGCAAAATGAAATTTTGCACTATAAACCTCATCGCTCAAGTTCCTGTTTAAGCCGTTTGGTCATGGCAGACTCATAAAATGCCGGGAAAAACTTTGAAACAACATAAGCCAGCTTACCAACCGGGGAAAGTACCAGCAGGCGTTTTTTGCGAATAGCGCCTTTAAAAATTGCTTCCGCCACCGCTTCCGGTTGATAAACTTTTCCGGTAGTGGAACGGGGATGGTTAACCGGCGAACCATCTCCATCCAGGGCATTTTTTTCGATACCGGTGTTGGTAAAACCGGGGCAAACCATCATTACATGGAGGCCTTTTTCTTTTAATTCGGTTCGCAGCGATTCGAACAGGCCGTGCAAGGCGTACTTGCTGGCGCTGTAGCCACTTCTGCCGTACAACGGCGAAAAACCGGATATACTGCTGATAACGATAATCGTTCCCCGGCGATTTAACAAATATGGCAACGCGGCCTTTGTACAATGCAAAGCGCCAAAATAGTTGACCGCCATTACTTTGCGGAATACGGAAATCTCCGTATTAACAAAGGCACTGCGTTGGGAAATACCGGCGTTGTTGATCAAAATATCAATTCCGCCGAATTCCGCAGCGATTTTTTCAATCGCCGTTGCGCAAGCGGATTCATCCGTCACGTCGCAAGGAATGCCGAAGGCTGCTATTCCGGAATTTTGTAACTCGGTGATCAGTTGCTGCAACCCGCTTTCATCTCGATCTAATACCCCGATTTTCATCCCGGCATTTCCGAAGTGCCGGCAGAGCGCTTTCCCGATACCGCCGGCGGCACCGGTTATGATGACGGTTTTGTTTTTAACGTTTGAGCGCAATTAAATTCTTCCAATTGATTCCTTAACATACATTTTTTTGATTTTGCTATTTGTAAAGATAATTTTAGAAAACAACATATCACCACTACGTGGTTTTGATGATTCTCTGACATTTTCTCTATTAACATTTCACCCCTGCCAGGGTTTGAATGGCGAAACCGCGTAGCGGTGGTATGTTAATAGAAAAAGTGCTCACAAATTAGTAAACATAGTGGTGACATGCTTTTTGTCAAAATTAATCCTCATAAAAAGACAAAATCAAAAAGGATATAGCAAAATATTAGCGTTTTGTTTTAAGGTAAAATTCAAACACTTCCCGGGAGGTTTTTTGGGGTGTATATTCAAATACTTCCTTCAGTTTTTGATTTGAAAGCACCGGGCGATAGCGGATGAA
>CAXHHS010001149.1:0-2309 GCA_964015645.1 uncultured bacterium | reverse complement strand
GTCACGCACGGTTCTTAGGGGGGAATCGGGGCGCAAGCCTCGTGACCTACCCGATTGCTTAGGCCGTGCTATCTAAACAGTTGAATACTTATTTAGTAAAATTTTGCAAACAGTACAAATAATGAATGAGCAAAAACAAATTATCCGTAATTGAATTCCCCTCATATTTAAAATTAAGAAACCCCTTTCCGGGTAACGAACCCGGTGTCAGAGAATGATCCACCAAACTAACGGTCATAGTTTTTATGAATTACTAAAACCTGAAGAAATTCAATCTCTAAACCCGCCGCCATAGATGATGGATTTAGTTCCGGAATATCAAGTTAGAAATGTAGGCGCTATTGTAAGATATGCAAAACTACAACCTGAGCTTTTGATAATGTTAGCTGCGGAAAAATAAATTTTGTAATTTTATACCAAATAGATATATTCAGACTGTAGTAAAAGTCGAAAATCAGCGTTTGGGAGATACTTTTATTGTATTCATGGGCCAAAAGCAAATTTTATATATATACCTCAAAATTTTCCTTCCTCATTTTAGGATCGACAGAACCCCTTTCGCAAAGCTGCTGACAGTATTTTTGTAACTTTACGTGACATTAACCAAAATAGGATGTACAGCTATAAAAGGGAAATTTTTCTATCTTTTTATCGCTTTAATGATTCAACTCCTAGTTTCCCCCTTTTTAGAAGGTGGCGGCTTAAAAAGTTTTTTAATGAATATTCTTTTTACAACCGTTCTATTTGCTGGGGTTTATGCGGTAAGCAATATTAGAAAGCATTTAATAACTGCCGCCACTCTGGGGGGATTTGCTTTCCTGGGAATATGGTATAGTTCCATTGTCCAACCAACTGCCGGCCTGGGATTGGCACTGGCAATTCTGAGCGTGATTTGCCAGACAGCCTTTATCATATACGTTATAATCTTAATACTCTCCAGCATTTTGCAGACCACAAAAGTTACAATCGATACCATCTACGGCGCAGTTTCTGTTTATCTCTTAATTGGATTTGGTTTTGCATTATACTATGTTCTCCTGGAAATTCTCCACCCTGGATCATTCTACATTGATGATGCGCACAATCTCAACAACCTGATCGACTGGTTTGATGTTGTTTACTTCAGTTTCACCACCTTAACAACCCTCGGCTATGGTGATATGACACCGGTTACCGCGATGGCCCGGATCGTTTCAATTATAGAGGCCATACTGGGTGTTATGTATCTGGCGATCTTAATTGCCCGCTTTGTCGGTATCTTCATCGCCCAGGCAATGGCATCATCAAAAGAAGAATTCTTTGAATAACTTAATTTAACCACAGGTATTTTATGAGGACCATATATCTCCAGGTTTTATGGATTTTTATAGCGCTTCTTTTTGGCACACAGAGCGTTTTCACCCAGGCTAAGCCAACCATTACCGTCGGGTTTTTATTTGATGGCGATGAGGCGCAGTTTGAACAAGTCCGGCAAATGTTGAGAGACGATGCCGATGCCATCCTGGCAAGCGCATACAATATCCGGATGCCAGCGAATAAAATATTGCCGGCAAACTGGTCTTCCGATACGGCTGAACAGAACTACCAGCGGTTAATGAATGATCCGCAAGTAGACATTGTAGTCGGTTTAGGAATGCTTTCCGGGTCGATCATTGCGAAAAAGAGGCCTTATGTCAAACCGGTTATTGTTTGGGGAATTTTTGACCCGGCACTGCAAGGCATTCCGCCAACAGCGGAAGGTACTTCCGGGGTAAATAATTTAACCTACCTGCTGCAGAACACTTCCCTTGAAAGGGACCTGGATAGGTTCTATCAAGTATATCCTTATCGCAAAGTCGGCATTGCCTTTACTGAAGAAGTTTTTAAATTATATACTCTCGGCAGTGATCAACTGGCACCGGTGATGAACCGCAACAAGACAGAATTCGCAGCGCTTCCGGTAACCAATGGCATTAATGATGTTTTGAATGCGCTGGAAGGTATCGATGCCGTTTATGTTGGCTATTTAGGAAAATTTGAAGGTGCAGAAAAGAACAAGCTGATCGCGGCGCTGAATGCAGAGGGCATTCCCACATACGGCCTGACGATCAGTGAGGCAAAAGCCGGGGCACTTGCCGCCATAAGCCCGGAACCCAATTTTGCCAAAGGCATTCGGCGAATCATTCTCAATATTGAAGCCATTCTCAGCGGTGAGGATGCTGCCAACCTGCCGGTAAACCTGACATTCGAAGAAAACCTGACGTTCAACATGCAAACGGCAAAGGAGATAAACTTTTCTCCTTCGTTTGCGATCCTTGCCGAAGCCCGGC
>CAXHHS010001148.1:0-2309 GCA_964015645.1 uncultured bacterium | reverse complement strand
CGCCAATTTCATCTAAAATTTTTTGAGCGTAGCCGGCGCTGCTGTTTTTCGCAATTAAATCTTCTTTTACCAAACCGGCAAGCAGTTCGATGCCGCCGAGCGGGTTGCGGATTTCGTGGGCAATTTGTGCCAGCATCGCCTCTTTTTCCTGGTGATGTTGGGCGAGATCCTGGCGCATTTTATCCATCGCGCTTGCCAGAATTGCCAATTCACCGGTAATATTTTGTGGCACTGCTGCCGTAAAATCTCCTTTACCCAACCGGTCGCTAAATTGCACCAGTCGCTCTACCGGTTTAGCAATAGTGCGCGCTAAAAACCAACCGCAAAGAACCGTCAGCAACACACCGCCGATACCGATTCCCCAAAAAACTTGCGAAAGCGATTCCACTTTTGCCAGCCGCGCTGCGCTTTCTTGAATACCCAACCAATGGGTTTCATCCAATCGAAAAAATCCCCATCAATACCATTGGCCGTCTGCGCCTTTAACTGGCAAGGATGTTGCGGAACTGCCGGTTTTTAGCGCCTGAATCTCTGTGCGATTTAGTTGCAGCCGGGGATCGCTTTTGCCGGTCGAAGTTGTCCCGATAGATTGAACCAAGATGACATCCTCATTATTAAAAATGAAGATGTTGGATAATTGCATTGTTTCTGCCTGTACTTGTAGTTTTTCCGTGTAATAAGATGCTGCCAGGTTCCACTTTTCCCCGGCATTCAAAAAGCGCAAATATTTATGATCGAGGTTTTTAGAAATCATTCGCGTTAGCAAATTGGTTTGCGCTTCTAACTGGTTCAAATAAATTTCTCGCACAGAAAAATAACTTACCCGCGCCATAATCAACACCAGAATTGCCGTTAAGATGGTAAACGTGAGAATGATACGGGTTTTGATGGACATCCGTTTGCGACTCCATTTTTTTCAAACGCTCCTTTCCGCAATTTAGTGCATAAGTTTGGCTGTCGATACGAATTATTGAATTTTAGTTTAAAAACCAGAACGCATTTCGCATCATCTTGAGTGAATTATTAAGCAGCCAATTAAAAATCAAAATTATAAGACTGGTGTACAGTAAAACTTGAATCAATTTTGGTCACAGTTACATTAAACTCATCAATGGATATATGATATTTATCAGTTTGTTCTTCATAATCAAAAGTCAATTCATATTCTCCATTCGAAATATCTAATGGTATTTGTAATCTTGCCGGACCAAGAGCAGTGGCACATATATTGGGAAGAGAGATTCCAAGAAGTTTAATATTAATATTTTTCCGGTATCTGGAAATAGATGTTTTTATCTCAAAATTAAAGCAACTATATATTTTTTCAGTTTTCATAAGTAAGAAAAAACCGGAATGTGAAGGTAAGATTTCAGTGCTATCATAAGTAACGCTAAATAAAATATTTCCTTCAATTGCCTCCGGCTCATTCATTTCAGGTTCAAAAATACCACACCCAATAATGGAAAACGTAATAATTACAGAGAGAATGTTAATAAATTTTATCATGAGTTCTTCTCCCTCCTTCATCGCTTTATCAATTGATAACCATATTGCTCGATCAAACTAAACCCGCCGAAATAGATGGTTGCCACAATCCCTTCTTTTGGCGAAAAAATAACCAGGTGCCCGAATCCATCTACATAAGTTGGTGTTGCGTCATAATAAATGTTAACATCCTGGTATGTTTCTAAAAACAGTTGGATGCTTTCCGAGTGGCCGATAAAGCGGCTTTTGTTAGTTTGCTGTTGAATCAAAAATAACGTCGTATCCATATCCACGGTTATGGCATTCGAATCAACATTCGTTAGCGTTAGGATTCCATTATGATTTGCTACAAATCCAAACGCCCGGGAGTAATTTCTCCCAACCTGCATTAGCCGTGAATCTGTGATTTGGAAACGAAATGTCGCCGTATCCAACGGTGAAATGGAATCCGAATGAACCGGGCATTCGAAGAAAGTTACAATATTATTTTTCTTAGCGGTTATCGAGACGGAAATGGTATCGCCGGTAAAGGTACGGCTCCCCGACGGTAATTTTTCCCATTTGATGTATTGCCACTCTTGCCCAACCTTTAGATCGGTAAAAGGTGGATTTGAAGCAGGCGGGTCATTTTCAGGCGAGGTGCTCGAATCGCAATTCGAGAGCGCGAATAATAAAAGGAGAATAATAAGAATTGCGTATAATGTTTTCATATTTAATTTCTCTTCTCTCTGTTAATGTTTTAATTCTACTTTAGAAGTTGTATAACTCCTTGTTTTTTTGTAGGCCCGCTTGCGCGGTAAGCCCCTCTCCTTGTAGGAGAGGGG
>CAXHHS010001147.1:0-2316 GCA_964015645.1 uncultured bacterium | reverse complement strand
GAATGAGGCCGCTAACATCATGCGGAAGAACAAAAAAGGAACCTGGCGAGCAGAAATCAAATTACCGGGAGGGGAACACCAATTCCGGTATTTGATCGACGGCAATCATTGGCAAAATGATGAAGAATGCCCCACGGTTTTGAATGACTTTGGATCGGAAAATTCGGTTGTTTATGTCAAATTTGATTAACAGCCGGGCAATATACCGAATGGTCGTTGTTGCTCCGGCTAAACAAAGGAGTAAGCCATGAAGTTTAAAAAAATCTTAGTTCCGGTCGATCTCACGGTATTTTCGGATCGGGCATTGGAATATGCCTTACGCCTGGGAATACACCACCAATCGCACATAACGCTATTATATGTATTTGATAATTATATCCATCAAGACCCGTCCATCGAAAAACAGATAAAAGAATACCGTGAGATCCTGGAAAAAATGTTTATTCGCATCGAAAATAAACTGGTAGAAGAGATCGGCAATTTTAACCCGCTCGCCTTTAACATCCAGGTTTTGATGGGAAAGCATGCTTCAGATACAATTCTAAGCTTTATCGATGATCATTCATTTGATCTTGTAGTGATGGAAACCCACGCTCGCACCGGGTTAAACCACGTACTACTTGGCAGTGTAACGGAAAAAGTGGTCAGGCATTCTTCAAAACCGGTTTTAACGGTGCATCATTCACTAACGGATTATAATATTCGCAAAATTTTAGTCCCGGTCGACTTTTCAATTTACGCTAAAAAATCAGTCGAATTTGCAATACCGTTTGCCAGAGATCTTAAAGCAGAGCTTGTTTTTTTGCATGTTATCCCGCATGAGTTTAACCCGGAATTTCATGGCACGGGAATGAATGTAATTTTCCAAATGGCACCGGAAATCAAATCGCATACCTCGGAAAAACTATGTGAATTTACCAGGGTTAAAGGCAACAAATCCACTCATATTGTTATCGAAGGTAAGCCGTATCAGAGCATCGTTGAATATGCCGCTTACAGCCAATGCGATTTGATTATTATGGCGACGCGAGGGCTGCCCGGGTTTAAACATTTGATGCTTGGCAGCACCACAGAAAAAGTAGTGCGATTTTCAGAATGCCCGGTACTAACGATTGGCAGAAAAATTGTGAGCCAGGCAGAAAATATCGAGGCGTTGGAGGCTGCCCTACAGCATTAATTTGGCAACGAACTGGGATTAAATCTATTTTAAACATTAGCTTACAGCCTCCGAGGGCTGTGATCCATCATTCTTAAACAAAGGAGGAATGTCATGGACTGGAAAAAAAATACTCGGGTATTAGCAGCTTTTTTAATCACGCTGATTATTGTTGGATTTATGTGGCTAATCCTCGGTTTAATTGGCTACAATCGCTTGGGTTGGCTCGGCGTTTGGATTGCCGGATTTCCGCCAATAATGCTGGGGACGATCTTATTTATTATTCTCAACCAAACGTTTAAAGGAATGTATAACAATAATTCCCATGCGGAATCGCAGGGTGTATCTTAACCTGAACTACCTATATTATCTTTAACGTTCCTATAAAAATGCGACGAATATCGAACCGGCAAAAAATCGTACTTAAAACGCAACGATCATTTCGCATTTCAAACTCTATTACCGCGGGCGTGGTCATTGAATCGAAAATTACTGCAAAACAAGGATGCCACATTTCTTCTCACCTGCCACAGTATCTCTACGTTTCATTTTATTGTTTTTAAAGAAATTATCCATGTTTTAAGAATGTTGTTTTCATCTGTTGTGGCATCCCTTTGCTTCGTATTCACTGTGAAATTCAAACCAGTCAACCTATTGATTTTAATAACGTTACCTCCTTAGTCGTTTTTTTGGCAAGCCTTTTGATAATTAGAAAAGTGAGTAAAGACAGCGTAACCAAATCAGCGTTTTGTCAAAACTCAAAAGCCAATAAACCAGGAGGATACCATGAAACGGTTAATCTTATTACTCATAGGAGTATTTGCTTTCAGCAACACTGCGATTGCTCAAAAATGGTCGCTCGACAAAGCGCACTCTACTGTAAAATTCGAGGTCGAGCATATTGTCGTTTTGCAAAAGGTGATGGATACGCCGGAAGATTATTATACGATGGGAACCACGGATGGAAGTTTTAAAGATTTCGATATCAAATTCACCCTCGGAAATGACGACTTTTCCGGCAGCCAAATCGAAGCGACAATCAAGGTAAACAGTGTCGATACAGATAACGATGGCAGAGACGGCCATTTAAAATCAGAAGATTTTTTTGACGCTGAAAAATTTCCGGCAATCACTTTCAAAAGTAAAGAGTTCATTAAAGC
>CAXHHS010001146.1:0-2321 GCA_964015645.1 uncultured bacterium | reverse complement strand
TTTTTTCTTTTTACGTTTTTTCATTCCAAATGCCTGGTGTTAAGTCTATCATTCGGTTATCAAAATTCAGTTACCTAAATCACCTTTAGATTGAATATTGAAAATTGAAAATTGAAAACAACGAATATTCAATTATCAATATTCAATTTTCAATTTTTTACAGCCATTCTTTTAGCCTTTTTTTCTTAAGTTGTTCGACAACGTCTTTCACATCCTGGGCAGCGTTTTTATCGCAAACTAAAAGCGCATCGCCGGTATCAACAACAATTAAATCTTCTACACCCACCAGCGCAATTACCTTTTGGGGTGAATATACGTAACACTCCCGGGAATCTATATTGATAATTTCATGAAAGTTTCCGGAGTTTAGATTTTTATCTTTCGGCGAGATTTCGTAAACGGTTTCCCAACTTCCGACATCATTCCAACCCATATCCGCCGGGATAACAAACACTTTTTCGGCTTTTTGCATCACCCCGAAATCAACCGAGATGCTGGGAATTCGGCCATACATATCCGAAAGAATTTGCTGGTACTCTGGTGTATCGATTGAATTGTTTATTGTCATCAATGGTTCGTATACATCAGGAAGTTTATCATTGATCTCATTTAAAATTGTTGAGGCCTTCCAGATAAATATTCCACTATTCCAAAAGAAATCGCCGCTTTCCAAAAACCGATTCGCTGTTTCCCAATTGGGTTTTTCGGCAAAGGTTTGCACTTTATGCACCGTATTTGTGCCCTGTTTATAAATCTCTTCTCCGGATTGAATATAACCGTATCCCGTCGCCGGCTCTGACGGTGTAATTCCCAATGTCACCAAACCATCATGTTTTTCGACAAATTCAATCCCCAGGCGGATGATGGTCTGAAACTCGTTCACTTTGGTGATAACATGATCCGCCGGTAAAACCACCATAATTCCATCCGGGTCTTGTGCGGCAATATGAATGGCCGCCAGGCCAATACAAGGGGCGGTGTTTCTACCAACTGGTTCAATATAGAAATTCTCATTTGTGAGGTCGGGTAATTGTGCTTTTATGAGTTTTGCCTGGTCTTCATTTGTAACAACTTTAATTGAAGAGGATTCCGTAATTCCATTCAAGCGTTCATAAGTCGCTTGTATCATCGTTTTTTTTCCAACAATATTCAACACCTGTTTTGGTGTTTTTTGACGACTGCGTGGCCAAAAGCGCGCGCCTACACCGCCAGCCATCAATATTGCATAAATGTTCATATTCACCTCCGGTTTCTATAGCTCCCATTAAAAAGTGATAATTGGCACGTAGTAAGTGGCAGCCACGATCTTGATTTGTAACTCTTACTATTTGCCATCTGCAACTTGCCACCTGTAACTTTCTACTCGCCACTTAAATATTCGGAATTTATATCCCCTTCATAAACAAGAGTAACGTTTCCATTTAAATAAACTTCGTTATAGTCCGTATCAAATTCTATCACCAATTCGCCACCGGGAGAATGAACGTGCACCGGAGAAGGCCAGTCGAATTGTTGCGCGGCAAATAAACTACATGCCACCGCACCGGTACCGCAGGCCAGGGTTTCATTTTCTACACCGCGTTCGTACACCCGGAGTTGCAGGTGATTTTTTTTCAACTCCCGAACAAAATTCACGTTTACGCCTTGCGGTTGAAACGCCTGGTGATAACGAAAATGTCTTCCCCATTTTAAAACGTCTAAAGATTCCAGCGCTTGTTTTGTTTGAATGACCAAATGCGGAACGCCGGTATCCATCCACATTATGTTTGTAAAGTTTTCATCCGTTAGAGAATGTAAACCTTTATCAGAAGCAAGAATTTTGGGCGGTTGCATTTTGACACGAACTTTGTTTTTACCTAAAACTTCTGCGCTATAAATGATGTTCATAATTTCAAACGTGCAGATGCTCGGAGCAATATTTAAGTGATGCGCCAGCCAAACCGCACACCGCACACCATTACCGCACATGGTTGAAGGAAATCCATCCGCGTTATAAAACCCGATTTTAAAATCGGCGATTTCGCTATTTTCCAGCAGCATTAAACCGTCTGAGCCGATTCCGGTATGCACTACACATAGCTTGCAAACAGTCTCCGGCGTTGCCTGCAAAACAGAGCCGGATTTGCCAGGGCGATGATCCAGCAAAATAAAATCATTCCCTACGCCGTGCATTTTATAAAAGTGGCAAATCAAAGATTTCTGCATCATCGAATATCTTATTTAGACTGAAAATAAAAACTAATCCCGTCTGTTGTCCAGCGTTTGCGTACTTTTACCTGTCTCTTATACACATCTGACGCTGCCGACGAGCTTCTTGGTGT
>CAXHHS010001145.1:0-2325 GCA_964015645.1 uncultured bacterium | reverse complement strand
GATCCCACTACCTGGTTGAAAAATTACGGGGGATCTGTCACCCCAAATCCGCCGAGCGCGTCTTCAACAATTCGATAGTCGCGAAATTGGCCGATCAAACCATCAGGCCGCACAAAATCCGTTACCTTACCTTGAAAGTAATTAAACCAATCATTGATTGAATCCGTGGGAAGTGTCGGAACCTGGACGACTAACTCATCGATAAAGTCAGTTGCGACAGCGGCAATATCATCTTTATCGAAATATTCCAGAATGATCCAGGGCCCGATCCAATCGCGAAACGTAACGTGAATTGAGCTAACACCGCGGCTATGATCCGGTGTTGCCGGATTATCATCACTTTTAACAAAAGCCATTACGGTAGCGCGATAGTCCCGCCAGCGGTGGGCCTGAGTGCCAGTAAACGTGCCTTTTACCAGGTTTGGCGAATGAACGTAAAAAGCATCGATATATTGCCGAACACTGGACGCATCTTCGCGCTCATACTCCGGGGTTATTGCACCGTAGGCGCCCATATTTTTTGCTTCTAACGGGGTGTTCGCATTCAGAATAATATCCGAAACCGTATGGCTGGTGGGATTTCCAACTTGTAAAACCGTTGTTAGGGCAGCAGCGACTTCATCATCGGCTTGCTCACTAAGTCCCAATGCGTGTTCCGCACGGAGAATGACTCGCGCTTCCCCGCGTTCATTTGTTTGAACAGAGATGGAGCGGTCCCCGGCGCCGCCGCGGCTGGTAAATCCGGCAACCGGTTTTAGCTGTCCCCAGGTGGCAAAAAAATCAATCCAGGGACGCTCCGGTAAACTCGCCATATCGAGGTCGTTGCCTTGCAAGTCTGTAACCTTTGCTACGATTTCGGATAGCTCCCCAAGCACGTAGCGGGTTTTGGAAGATCTCATTGTTACCCGGTAAAATTGCCCTAACGCTGTTTGCATTTCGGTTACATCTGTTTGTAATTGGCCGAGGGTTGTTTCCAATGCGCCAACCCGGGTATTCAATTGTGTTTCCAGGCTATCTACTCGCGCAGTAAGGGTTGTTCCGATGTCTTCGACCGCTTGAACCAGGGCATTCCAATCGTCCGATTTCACTAATTGACCGGCGGTTTTGTTACCTAATTGATCGACTAATTGTCCCATTTATAATACCTCCAAAATGTTTTCTTCTACTGCTAATGCGGTGCGAATCCCGGCAGGCCGAACTTTTAGGATATTCTCCCAAACCCGTTCTACGATTGCGGGATCAATTGCTTCATCTACAGTACGTTTTTTTAAGCGAATTAGCACGGAGAGCGGCCCCCGGGGTTGCCATTCAAACCAGAGCTTAGCAGCGGGATTAAATGCGAATACGGCTTTATCAAAATCCTCTGTAAGGCCGGCGATCTCATTTTCTGCGGAAGGCACTAATTGAGATGTATCATAGCGGCCTTCTTTTGGCGCCGGTTGAACATTTTCCGGTGGAGGCAGCAAACGCCCCTCTCGTGTCCAGGCAGGCCGTTTATCCGGGCCAGGTTCTACCAAATCATCGGTTTCCAGGGAAAGATAGCGCCAGGTTGAATCCCCGGGCGGCACTCGCGGTATAGCCGGAATTCCACCGTCTAAAATCCGGGTTTCCACAGGTTTAAATCGCAGGCGCAAATTAGCGGCATCGGCAGGTTCAGGATTGCTAAAGTTTATGCCATCCCAATCGCCAATATCGGCAGAAATAGAATCCGTCCAATACACCGTTCGAACGGCGGTTTCTTCCGTGCTTCGGATTCGACCATTAAAATTTTCCCATTGGTTTGTTTTCGGATCGAAGCGCTGCCATTGGGAAGATTGGCGGTTGAAACGCCAGGCTTCTCGTGATTTTAGGTCATTCGGGAGTTGTACTACCGGGTTTTCGTATAGTTTATCGGCGCGGCCCAGTTGTTCCCAGTTTTCGGATTGATATTGCCACATATCCCGCCCATCGAAACGAAACAAACCGCGGTCGCTGCAAAACCAGGTAATGCTTCGTTCATCTTCTTGAATATCAAAAACTGCGCCGGGCGTTAGATCGGGAAAGGCTTCTAAAATCGTTTCGTAGGTAAACCCGCGAACTTTCCGCGCGCGATAGCGAACAATCCCGTTGTCTGTACCCAGCCACAAAGAGGCATCCGGACCGCGATAAACGCTTTTTACCGGCGGGAGAAAAACATCCGCTTCGGTTGGGAAATTCATTGTGGCAGCATTCTCTGCCGTGGGATCGAACGGCCGCCAATCCAGCGCCTGCTCGCTGCGTTCTTCTCCGCTGAACCAATACCAGCGCTCCTGGCCGGGTTGATATTGAAATACACCCAAATCGGTT
>CAXHHS010001144.1:0-2329 GCA_964015645.1 uncultured bacterium | reverse complement strand
TACACCAAGAAGCTCGTCGGCAGCGTCAGATGTGTATAAGAGACAGCCGGTATCTTCCGTAATAGCGCGAATGGTTTTGCCACCGGGGCCAATTATCATACCAATTTTTTCTACCGGAACCATAACGGTCAAAATACGAGGCGCATATTGGGAGATTTCTGCCCGCGGGCGAGGAATGGCAGCTTCCATTACATCAAGAATAGAGCGCCGGGCAGCATTGGCTTTTTCCAGGGCTTCTGCCATAATTTCAAACGTGATGCCGGAGATTTTGATATCCATTTGAAAGGCGGTAATCCCTTCGCGAGTGCCGGCGACTTTAAAATCCATATCGCCAAGATGATCTTCATCGCCGAGGATGTCGGTTAACACCCGAACGTCGGATTCTTCTTTAATCAGCCCCATTGCAATACCGGCAACATGGCACTTGCAGGGAACACCGGCATCCATCAAACTAAGCGAACCGGAGCAAACCGTTGCCATCGAAGAAGAACCGTTGGATTCCAGGATTTCCGAGACGATCCGGATTGTGTACGGGAAACTCTCTTCATCCGGTAACACCGGCTCTAATGCTCGTTCAGCCAAATCCCCATGACCAACTTCCCGCCGGCTGGTACCGCGAAACGGCTTTGCTTCGCCAACGCTAAAACCGGGGAAGTTATAATGCAGCATATAGCTTTTTTTCGACTCGCCTTCCAGGGCGTCCATAATTTGTTCATCAACTTTGGTGCCCAGGGTGGTGGTGCCGAGGCTTTGGGTTTGGCCGCGGGTA
The DNA here is from genome assembly GCA_964015645.1 of uncultured bacterium. Classification (GTDB taxonomy): domain Bacteria; phylum Calditrichota; class Calditrichia; order RBG-13-44-9; family J075; genus CAXHHS01. Next base: position 1,560 of record CAXHHS010001144.1, on the reverse strand, counting down.
AAAAGCGCGGAGCCATGCGCACGCGGCAGGAAGGATACTTCACAGTCGATGTTGCGAATATCATCCATTCCGCGGCCATCAAGCCGAATATTTTCGTTGATGATCATCGAACGAACTTCACGCTTTTCGATATCGCCGATAATACTTTTGATGTGCGCAGCATCGTCTTCATGGTCTTCGCCCAGGTGTTCGAACAGCGCATCTTTTATCGCGGAAATCGCATCTCGGCGCGCTTTCTTCTCTTGAATATGAATTGCTTCGCGAACTTTAGGAAGAACAAATTCGGTAACCTTTTCTTCCAAGCCTTCGGGAACCTCCGGTACTGTAACTTCCATTTTCGTTGAAGTGATTTCCGAAATCAACTCGTTCTGTAATTCGATAATTTCACGAATGTGTTCATGCCCGAACTTGAGTGCTTCTAACATCTCTGCTTCATTGATTTCGTGAGATCGCCCTTCCACCATCATCAGCGATTCGTAAGTGCCGGAGACAACTAAATCGATGTCACTTTCTTCCATCTGGGTAAACGTCGGGTTGACGACAAAACTTCCCCCAATTCTTCCCACTCTCACAGAGGCAATTGGTCCTTCAAACGGAATATCGGATATGCTGAGTGCTGCGGAAGCGCCGATGCCCCCTAAAACGTCAGCATCATTTTCCCGGTCTGTGGAAATTACAAATACGGCAATTTGGGTTTCATTTTTAAACCCTTTGGGGAACAATGGCCGAATCGGCCTATCGATAAGGCGAGCGCTTAAAATTTCTTTTGGACCGGGTCTGCCTTCCCGCTTAAAAAATCCGCCGGGAATTTTACCGGCTGCATAGGTTTTTTCCTGGTATTCTACCGAGAGGGGAAAAAAATCTATATCTTCCCTGGCTTCTTTGGCGGCAGTTACTACTGCAAGAACCATTGTGTCTTCGTAACGTACCAGTACCGCACCATTCGCTTGTTTGGCAACTCGACCGGTTTCTATAGAGAGCAAGCGGCCGCCAATTTCCTTTTCTTTTTTTACAATCATTATTTCCTCTAATTTCTTTTGTTGGAAGTATCGTATTTCGGTGCTGTCGCACTTTGGTTGTTGGCGTTTACAGAACGATTGTTACATAAGGCTTCGGAATGCACAACAACCACTTTGGACTACCATCCGTATTTCGAAAACCCCCAATACAATTATCTTCTCAAACCTAATTCTTTAATTAATGAACGATACCGGTTAATATCGATGCTGGATAAATAATTTAATAATCTTCTTCTCTGGCCGACTAATTTTAGCAACCCCCGGCGAGAATGATGATCTTCTTTGTGCGTTTTTAAATGTTCGGTTAAATAGTGGATTCGGTGGGTGATCAGCGCAACCTGAACTTCCGTGCGCCCGGTATCCTGGTCATTTTCACCGAATTGTTTGATAATTTCTTGACGCTTTTCCTTCGTGATGGACATAATTCCTCCGTCTAATTATATGTTTTCACAGATCATTTTGTCTTTTTCTAAGTGCGATTTTAATTCCTGTAAGCCGGAAAACTTTTTTTCCTGGCGGATATATTTTTTAAAATAAACAC
>CAXHHS010001143.1:0-2336 GCA_964015645.1 uncultured bacterium | reverse complement strand
CACCAAGAAGCTCGTCGGCAGCGTCAGATGTGTATAAGAGACAGGTATATTATGAAATCTTCAAAATTTGTATTTTCGCTTATCTTCGTTTTCATTTTTATTGTATTTACAAATAACGCTTATGCCCAAGATCCATTTAATCAGACGACGATCGATACCCTGGAGAACGGTGACCTTCAGTACACGCATGTAGGAATTGTCGTAGAATATGGCTGGATTGAGCCGGATGAGTTAAAGAATGTAACCGCGGTTGTTCACTATGCGGGAAAGACTCCCGTTTCCGTAATTGCCACCAAAAAGGATGAGAGCAAGGAAGAGTTTTACTTAAAAGCCGGTATCGTTGTTAAGATATTTGATAACAGGGGTAAATTAATCAAGATTCTTAGCGACCCAACGCATAGCACTTAGAAAAGGTCTTAATTCGCTTTCTTTTTCGTCCTACTCAACCGATTATTTAAGGCTCTGCGCGTTAATCCTAACAACTCGGCAGCAATGGTTTGATTACCTTCGGCGCGTCTCAACGCCTCTTCCACCAGAATTTGCTCCATTTCTTTTAGCTTTGGAAAAATTCCTTCCGGTATGATGATGGTCTCTTCGAGAGCTTTCTCCGAATAAGATAAAGAATTTCCATCGGGGGTGGTATCCAGATGTTGAAAAACAACTTTCTCCTTAAACGATTCCATCGATAGAATACCGGATTTATGGCGTGTTACGGCATCGAAAATTAAACCTTCCATTTCCCGAATATTACCCGGAAAGGTGTAATTGCGCAATAACGGAATGAGTTCTTTGGGAGCGGCCGGTGTTTTTTTGTTTAATGTTTTTGCAGCTTTTTCCAAAAAATGTGTTAACAGCATTGGAATATCTTCCTTGCGGTCGCGTAACGGCGGCAGGTGGATGTGATGTGCCTGAATTCGGTAAAATAGATCTTTACGGAATTTTGCCTGGCGCTGCATTTCATTTAAATTTGCATTAGTAGCAACCAAAATCCGGGTATCGGATAGTTTTGGCACATCAGAACCGATGGGGAAATACGTGCCATCCTGGATTAGGCGCAGCAGTTTTACTTGGGATTCAAATTCAAGATCGCCGATTTCATCCAAAAAAAGTGTGCCACCGGCAGCCTGCTCTATCAACCCTTTTCGATCGCGATCCGCGCCGGTAAATGCACCGCGTTTATGGCCGAACAGGGTATCGGAAAACAAATGGTCATCGACGCCGGCAATGTTTACCGGGACAAATTGTCCTTTTCGCTGGCTAACTTGATGGATGGAACGCGCTACTAATTCCTTACCCACACCGGTTTCTCCGGTAACCAAAATGGGCAGAGGACTGGACGCAATCGCTTCGATATATTGAAAAATACTGCGCATCTTGGGATTATGGGTAATGATCTCAGAAAATGCTTCCGGGTATTCCAATTTATCCGATAAAAAATATTGCTTTAACCGGCGATTTTCTTCCCTTACTGCGCTCAACTCAATGGTACGCTTGATGGTTGTAATTAGGCGAGTATCATCGACCGGTTTTACAAGATAGTCGAGCGCGCCATTTTTGATGCTTTCCACAGCGTTATCGACTTCGTTAATGGCAGTAATAATAATAACCGGAATCTCAGGATATTCCGCTACAATTTGCGGCAATAACTCCGATCCGCTAATATGCGGCATGGTCATATCCAATGTGATGATTGAAACCGGGATTTCTGATAATATAGACATTACCTTTCGGCTATCGGAGCATGTAATGGTGTTTGTAAGGCCGCTGCCATTCAGAGCAAACTCTGCGCTTAGTAAAAATTGCTCCTCATCATCTACAATTAAAACCGGGTTGACCGGGTGGAGTGTTTCGCTCATAATCATGTTTTTTGTTGTGAATTGTTCCGTTTATTAGAGTTTGTTAAACTATAGCAGGTAATCTTAACTCGACTATCGTACCGTGATTGTTTCTGGAGGATACGGTTAAAAATCCTCCGTGATTTTTAGCAATGTTGTAACTAATAGACAATCCCAAACCGGTGCCGCCGGCTCCTTGTTTAGTTGTAAAAAATGGATCCATAATCCGGTTCAAATTTTCGCCGGATATACCCTGGCCTTCATCTTCTACCGTCAAAACAACTTGCTTTTTACTATGGTCGAATGCGCTTGAGACCGTCAATGCGTTTTGCGAGCTGGTAAGTGCCTGACAAGCGTTTGTTAGGAGGTTCATAACAATTTGCTCTAATTGCTGAAAATTTCCTTTTACCGTTGGCAAACCTTCTTGCAGCGAAGTGGAAAAACGATGCGTGTGTTTTTTTATCAGGTTTTGAACGATTACAATCGCGGATTCTACAACTT
>CAXHHS010001142.1:0-2337 GCA_964015645.1 uncultured bacterium | reverse complement strand
ACCTGGAGCTTTTTGTACTGGATGAAACACCGGAATCCCCGGAATATGTATTAAACCCGGATTTTACGAAACGCTATTTTTTTAAAAAAGGGATTAAGATACCGGTCCCCATTTCCCAGCGATTTAGTGCCCGAAAAGATAGCTCAACCTATCGCATTTTTTGCCTGGGAGCATCCACCACCCAGGGATTTCCCTATACACCGAATGCGGCCTTTCCGGCACAACTGCAAAATATTCTCACTACAATTCATTCCGAAAAAACGATTGAAGTCGTAAATTGCGGCATTACCGCTATTAGCAGCCACTCAGTTCTGGATATGAGCCGGGAAATCCTGGAAAAATATCAACCGGATCTTCTGGTCGTTTATTCCGGCCATAACGAATTTTACGGGGTTTTTGGCCAGGCTTCGCGGCTGGCACTATTCGATAACCAGGCGCTCGTTCAATTGTTTTTGAAATTGCAGCGCTCTAAGCTCGCTTTGTTACTTAGAAATATACTGGTGAGTTCACTTGGGGAGCGCATCGATCGTGACTCGGTTATTGACCACAACAGCCTGATGGGAACGGTTGCCAAAGATATCAACATTCCTTTAAACAGCGCCGTTTATCAAAAAACGGAAGTTCATTTTCAAAAAAATCTTATTGAGATCATTGAAGAAGCGCAAGCGCATCAAACGGATATTTTGATTTGTAACCTGGTAGATAATTGGGGAGATTTACCGCCGTTTTCATCCATCCATACCGATACTGCCGGAACGGGCATTGCCGCTAAAACCCTTGCCTTGTTGAAAAAGGCCGAAGCCGCCCAGGAAAGCGGCCAGTACCGGCAGGCTGTATCCTTGTTTAACCAGGCGCTTCAAGATATGGCATCGAATGCCGGTACCCATTACCAATTGGGAAAATGTTACGAAGCGCTGCAAATGTATAACCTCGCCAAAAACCACTACCGGCTCGCCAAAGACTTTGATGCCATTCGGTTCCGTGCTCCTTCTTCATTTAATCGAATCATTCAGGAGGTGGCGCAAAAATACTCTGTTCCCCTGGCCAATATAGAACAAACATTTAGTGATAACTCCCCCGGTGGAATTGTTGGCTCCGAACTGCTGTATGAACATGTTCACCCTACTCAAAGAGGATATTTGTTGCTGGCAAAAACGGTTGCCAAAACCATGTCGGATGGCGGTTTAATTTCCAAGACCTGGAACTGGAGCAAGGATCAGCCCGATAGCGTTTACCTCGCCATGTGCCATTTAACGTCCCTGGATCATGAAGTGGCAAACTACACCGTTTTCCGGCTTACCGCCAATTGGCCGTTTGCCGCCTCCGGTAAAGAAAGGGTCTATCAGCGTGTTGGAACAGAGCGAACAGAGCAATTAGCACGGGCTTTAATCGATCAGCAGGAGAGCAACCTGGCACAGCTTCATCTGAATTTGGGACAGGAATACCTTGATAATAAAGATACCGAACAATGCTTAGCCGAGTACGAAGCCGCCCTGGCGATTGAGCCGCATTGTGATATATACAATCGTATTGCTCCCGTGTACGCTAAATTAGCGGAATTGGCATTCCGGGCTTCCGGGGATTATCAAAGCGCTGCCGAGAATTACCGGCAAGGGCTTACTTACTACCAAAAAGGGTTGCAGCGCTGCCCGGAGCATCTACAATTAAATTTCAACCTGGGGTTATTGTATGCGTTGAGAAAAGATGAGTCTGAAAACGCCCTCAATTGTTTTCGGAGGGTACTGAGTATCGACCCTCAGCACAAGAACGCAATGCAAATGGTTGTGCGGCTTCATTTTCAACGCCACGAATACGAAGCCGCACAAAGCCAGCTTTTACAAGCGGTAGCGCTTTATCCCGGTGATTTCAAATTTCATCGCGATCTTGGCCACTTGTATGCCAAACAAAAAAACTACCCGGAAGCGGAAACATGGCTAAAAAAGGCTCTTAACCTAAAACCCAATAATAAAAGATTACAACTCGCCTTACAGCAGATGCAAGACAAACAAAAAGGGAAAAAAAGATAAATATAACTAACCGGTCTACTGAAAACACTGATACCAGTTTATGAAAGGAGGTGGTGACAAACACACGAAAGTATTTTTTATAATTTATTAACTCACACAGATGTTTCATTTAATAGGAGATGCGATATGAAACGCATATTACTATTTGCAGCGATGACTTTATTTCTGTTCGCCAGCGGGTGGGCACAAGTAAACATCGTTATTGACGGGCAGCGCGACGCTTTTTATGATGAGCTAACCTGTCCTGCGAACGGCCATATTGTAATAGGGCCGGAAGCATTTTTAGCGGAGAACGGGCCGCAGCCAGATA